>NZ_JBDVAA010000180.1:0-5598 GCF_039943695.1 Cellulophaga sp.
ATTTATATAGAGGTAAGTTATTTTATTTTTGATTCGTTATTAAATTATCAATTTTTATGTTAAAAATTAAGATACCGTTAATTTTAGGATTTATTTTTTTGTTAATCTGTTCTTGTGGAGGTCCAGACCTACCAGAACTGGTTGCGGTTGAATATGATAAACTACCAGAGAAAGTAGATTTTAATGAACATGTAAAACCAATTTTGTCTGATAAGTGCTACTTATGCCACGGTCCAGATAAAGGAAATATTAAAGGAGGTTTACAATTACATGATGCAAGTTTTGCATATGCAGAGTTGCCAGAGTCTCCAGGGAAATTTGCAATTACACCAGGTAATTTAAAAAAGAGTGAGTTTTTTCATCGTATAATGTCTGATAATCCAGATTTAATAATGCCAGCACCAAGCTCACATTTAACATTAACAGATTATGAAAAAGCAGTTTTAATTAGGTGGATAGAAGAAGGGGCAGAGTATAAAAAACATTGGGCTTTTTTAACCCCAGAGAAACATAAAATTCCTAAAATAGAAAATAAAGACTTAGGTGGTAATGAAATAGATAATTTTGTGTTAGCAAAATTAAAAGAAGTAAACTTAACACCATCCAAAAAAGCAGATAAAGAAATATTATTACGTAGGGCTTCTTTTGATTTAATTGGCTTACCACCGACACAACAAGAAATAACAGACTTTTTAAAAGACAATTCTTCTAATGCTTTTGAAAAACAAATAGATAGGTTGTTGGCATCTCCTCATTTTGGAGAACAAATGACATTAGATTGGATGGATGTTTCCCGATATGCAGACACGCACGGTTATAGTAATGATAAATACAGAGATACCTCGCCGTGGAGAGACTGGGTTATTAAATCTTTTAATGAAAATATGCCATATGATGAGTTTTTAACTTGGCAATTGGCAGGAGATCTATTTAAAAATCCAACCAGAGAGCAAAAATTAGCTACTGCTTTTAATAGGTTGCATCCACAAAATTTAGAAGGTGGTATTATAGATGAAGAATTTAGATCTGAGTACGTTGCAGATAGGACAGCAACAGTAACACAAGGTATGTTGGGATTATCTTATGCATGTGCTAAATGTCATGATCATAAATATGACCCTATTTCTCAAAAAAACTATTACGAAATGTATAGCTTTTTTAATAATGTAGATGAAACCGGACTAATACCTTGGGATTTAGCAACTCCTGTTCCTGCAATGATGCTACCAACTAAAGAACAAGAAGGTGTAATAGCTTATTTAGAAAAAATTGTTAACGATGCAGAAGAAAAAGTAAAAACCACTAAAAAAGTTGAGGTTAGCAAAGCAGATAAATGGCTTGCTACCAATGCTTATAAAAAAGTGTCGTTAACTGCAAAACCTAAAGGATTAATTGCTTCTTTTAATTTTGATAATAAAAAAATAATAAATGCAGTTGGTGGTAACGGAAAAAATAACATAAGAATGCGTCAGCAATTTGTTGATAATGAAAAACCAGTATTTGGAGAAGGGGCTAGTGGAGATGGCCTTGTAATGAATGGTGATACTTGGTTAGATTTAGATAAAATAGGTATTTTTCAAAGAAACCAACCTTTTAGCATAGGTATAAAAGTGTTTATTCCAAAAGAACTAAAAGATGGGGTAATTTTTCATAAAATGAATAGCCCTGAGTTGCATAGTTTTAGAGGGTATCATTTAAAAATAAAGGATAATAAGTTAGAAGCTTTACTAGCACATGTATATCCAGATAATGCAATTGTTGTAGAGTCATTAAACAATGTTCCTAAAGATAAATGGGTGCAGTTAACTATGACATATGATGGTTCTAGTAAAGCAAAAGGAGTAGCTATTTATGTAGACGGGGAAAAGCAACAAACTAAAGCTGTTTTTGATAATTTGTATAAAGACATCATTTTTCATGAAATAAGGTTGTATGGCCCTAAAAGCGAAAAATTAGAACCTGGTTTGCGTATAGGTGCAGTCTGGAGAGGAAAGGGTATTAAAGATGCTATTATTGATGACTTTTTAGTTTTTAACAAAGAGTTAAGTGAAATAGAAGTAATGCAAATTGCAAATCCTGATGCTTTAGAGAACATTAAAGAAAAAAGTGTTGAAAATTTATCTGATAAGGAAAAACAAAAGTTTATAGAGTATTATTTATCAGCCAACTCATTAGCCTATAATAATGTTCTTAAAAAGTTAGAAAAAGATAGGCTAGCTTTAGTAGATAGTATTGACCCTATTAAGCAAATTATGGTTATGAAAGAGAGTAAGCATAATAGGCAAACCTACATTCTAGATCGTGGAAATTATGATTCGCCAACAGATTCTGTTTTTCCAAATGTACCCGAGGATATTTTTGCTTGGAAAAAAGAGTGGCCAAAAAATAGACTTGGCTTAGCCAAATGGATAACGGATAAAGACAACCCGCTTACTTCTAGAGTTACTGTTAATAGATATTGGCAAAACCTTTTTGGGAATGGTCTTGTAGTTAGTTCAGAAGATTTTGGTAATCAAGGTAATTTACCAACTCATCCTAAATTATTAGACTGGTTAGCAATTCGTTTTACAGAATCTGGATGGGATGTTAAAGCGTTATTAAAAACAATAATGATGTCTAATACATACCAACAAAGCTCAGTAATAAGTAAAGAGCTTTTAGCTGTAGACGTAGATAATAAATGGTTGTCTCGTGGTCCGTCAACAAGACTTTCAGGAGAAATGCTGCGCGATAATGCGTTGTATGCTTCTGGTTTATTAAATGAAAAAGTAGGTGGAGAAAGTGTAAAACCATACCAGCCAGAGGGGTTATGGGAGGTAAATGGAGATACATATACACAAGATGGAGAAGAAGGCTTGTATAGGCGAAGTATGTATACCATTTGGAAAAGAACAGTTCCTAACCCAACCATTGCAACTTTTGATGCTCCTACAAGAGATTTATGTTCATCTAGAAGGCAAAAAACAAATACTCCTTTGCAGGCATTAGTAATTTTAAATGACCCTACATACATAGAAGCTTCAAGGGTTTTAGGTAAGTTGATGTCTAAGGAAAAAGATATAACTTCTGGTATTAATATGGCATTTATAAGATTAACCGGTAGAAACGCAACAAAAAAGGAATTAAGCTTACTACAAAAATTACAAGAAAATGAATATCAAAAATTTAGTAGCAACACTGCCAAAACTTTAGGTTGGTTAAATACAGGAGCCTTTAAGTTAAATGAGAATGATAATAAAGCATTAATTGCAGCAAATGCAGTAGTAGCAAGTACTATTATGAATGCAGATGCTACCATAACAAAAAGATAAACATTAACCTTAAAAGAATAAGAATATGTGTAATAATCATCACCATAAATTAAGGTCTAATAATAAAGATTTACAAGAAATTGAAAAGCAAGTAGACCGTAGAGACTTTTTAAAGAAGACATCTTTAGGAATAGGTGCTTTAGCATTGGGTAGCTTATTGGGTGCAGATAAAATGTTTGCTTCCTTAAATAAAAATAGCACTCCAGAAGAAATATTAAGTACCTATAACAAAAACAGATTAGGTTTGCCGCACCATTTGCCAAAGGCAAAGAGAATCATTTATCTGTTTCAGAGTGGAGGTCCTTCACAAATGGATTTGTTTGATTATAAACCAAAACTGTCAGATATGTTTGGTAAAGAGTTGCCAGACTCTATTATGAGTGGTCAACGCTTAACAGGTATGAGTGGTAATCAAAGTACATTGCCCATTGCACCTTCTACATTTAATTTTAAACAATACGGAGAGTCCAGAGCGTGGGTTAGTGACGCTATGCCTTATTTGTCTGAAGTTGTAGACGACTTATGTTTTATAAAAGGAATGCAAACAGATCAAATAAACCATACGCCTGCTATTACTTTTATGCAAACGGGTAACCAATTACCTGGCAGACCATCTATTGGTTCATGGCTAAGTTATGGTCTAGGATCAGACAATGAAAACCTACCTACATTTATAACTTTGGTTTCTAAAAACGGAAAAGGACAGCCTTTAAAATCTAGTTTATGGGGTAATGGCTTTTTACCAACAGAGCACCAAGGTGTACAGTTTAGATCTGGTAAAGATCCTGTGTTGTATTTAAGCGATCCAGAAAATTACGATGGTAAAGATCGTAGACATATGTTAGATTATTTAGGTGATTTAAATGATTTGCAAAAAGATGCTTACGGTGACCCAGAAATACAAGCAAGAATGTCTCAGTATGAAATGGCTTTTAAAATGCAAACTTCAGTACCAGAAGTTTCAGATTTATCAGACGAGTCAGACAGTACTTTTGAAATGTATGGTAAAGATAGTAGAGATCCAGGGACGTATGCAGCAAACTGTTTAATGGCAAGGAAACTGTTAGAAAAAGGAGTAAAGTTTGTGCAGTTGTATCACCAAGGATGGGATCAGCATAACTACTGTCCAGGAGGAGTTAAAAGTCAGTCTAAAAAAACAGACCAACCAACAGCAGCTCTAATAAAAGATTTAAAACAACGCGGAATGTTAGATGATACGTTGGTAGTATGGGGAGGCGAGTTTGGCCGTACAGTATATTCTCAAGGGCAATTAACAAAAGAAAATTATGGTAGAGACCACCACCCAAAAGCATTTACAATGTGGATGGCAGGTGCTGGTGTAAAACCAGGTTTTTCATACGGAGAAACAGATGATTTTAGTTACAACGTAGTAAAAGATCCTGTGCATGTACATGATTTTCACGCAACACTTTTACACTTATTTGGTGTAGACCATGAACGTTTAACATTTAAGCATCAGGGCAGACGCTATCGTTTAACAGACGTGCACGGTAATGTTGTTAAAGACCTATTAACTTAAACCAAACAAAAAAATGTCAACCAGAAGAAATTTTATAAAAAACACAGCTATAGCAAGTGCCGTAGTTGCAGCTACACCTACTATGGGTTTTTCAATACTTAAAAAAAGTAAACCAGAGCAAACTATTTTAGGTCACGGAGATTATACCTATAAAGTGCATAATAATTGGGCACAGATAAGTGCAGTGCACAACCCATTGCTTAACTGCCATGAAATGGAAATGGATAGTAAAGGTAGACTTATAATGATTGGTGACCATACCAAAAATAATATTGTAATTTTTGATAAGTCTGGTAAGGTTTTAGATGCTTGGGGAACAGCTTATCCGGGTGGTCATGGGCTTACTATATCTAATGAAGGTGGTGAAGATTTTCTTTTTTTAGCAGATTCTGGTTGGTACTTAAACAAAACAGGAAAATGGGTAAAGCACAATGGTAGAATAACAAAAACGACTACAGATGGTAAAGTCCTTTTTGATATTGGTCATCCGCAAACTATAGGTGTATATGAGCCAGGTGAAAATTTTTGTCCTACAGAAATAGCTATAGGTCCTAACGGGGATATTTATGTGGCAGATGGGTACGGACAAGATTATATTTTACAATACAATTACAAAGGAGAGTTTATTAGGCGTTGGGGAGGTCATAACAACACCAATACAGATTATAATTTGCAAAATGCACATGGTGTAGCTATAGATTATAGAGATAAAAACAAACCAATGGTGGTTTGTACATCTAGGAACGA
>NZ_JBDVAA010000181.1:0-49170 GCF_039943695.1 Cellulophaga sp.
TTAAATGTTAAGTCAACCCAGTCATAATCAGCTCCTAATATTTCAATTCCATATTTCTTGTCCCAAACTTTGAGCTTTTCTATAACATCTTTGTTCTCAATACCGAAATTAATTCCATCGGTTTTTTGAGTTTTAAGAATATCAAATTTGTCCATTGATTTAATAACAGAAACGGTTGAAGGACTTTCGTATCCGCTTTCTGATAAAAACAATTGATAACCTTTACTTTTCAATTCCAATCTATTTTCTAGAATAATTTCATACGCCCGTTTTTCGGATGTTTTAAATGAAATTCCATTTAACTTTTCGATTCCAGTTTTACTTTGCGTTCCATTTTTGTCAATAATATATCCAGGTTCGGATATTTCTAATAGAAAAAATTCTTCAGCAGCTGCTTTTTTTAAGTCAGACAAAATCTCTTTGTCAAAGCCAACATTTTCAAATAATAATATTTCAGATTTTGAGAAATTTACTGAAGTCTGTCCGCAACTAAGGAAAGCAAATAATAATAGTCCGTAAATCAGTTGTTTCATAATTTTATCAATGATGTTTTTAAATGGCACACAACGGTCTCGTATAAACGTCAGTTACAGGTAAATTAGCCATAAATTTAGATTAAGCACAGACATTAGCAATTTTAAATGGATTCGGCCAAAATCGAATTCGCCGTAATTGCGGTTAAAAATTGTAGGTACTAGTTATTTTTCAATAGCATATTTTTCAATCAGTTTGTCTCGTTCTTTTCTTCTTTTCTTTGTTGATTTAAAAAAAGGAATTGAAATGCCTCCGCTAACAATTCCGGTTCCTACAAACATTCCTCCTATATATCCTTGAATAGCTTTTCCTTCATCATTTCCAGATTTATTAGACAATATCAGAACTCCAAAGCTTGTAGTTAATGCACCTAATGAGGTAAAAATTATTCCAGCAGTTTTATTTTTTCTTCTTTTTCTTTCTTTCTTCAGAATTGTGTTAAGATCAAAATTATAACTTTCATTCATTTGATTGTCTAAATCCAATTCGATTCCAAACGAATTTAATCTTTTAATTTCGAAATGCTTAAAATCTTGTGAAAAGCAGTTTGAAAATACAAATATTACCAATAAAGTTACTAGTGTCTTCATATATTTGCTAACGTGTTTATATAAGGTTAGTACAGAAAATAAAAGTAGTTTATTTCTGGTTAATTATTTAGCGTAACTTTTTATCTTAAGGTTATCTTTTCTCTTTTAATACCAAATCAAAAGATTTGGCGGACTTTGTTAAAATATCTAAACTTTGGGTTAAGTACTAAAAACCGCATTAATTATAGGTTTTGTTAGCCACATTATTTATTCAGTTTCTATTTTAATTATTGTGTCCGTTTCCATACTTTTTTCAGGTCCAAATTCATATTTGTTATACTTAATTTTTAATTCCGACTTTCCATTTTCAGATTTCAGAACAGCTTTGTCAAAATCAATTACTCCTTGTAGATTTATTTCCATTTTTTTCTTTTCCATCAGCCAGTATTTTTTTTCTGTCACTTGGTAAGGACAACAAGCTCCCATAAATCCTTGGTGTTTGCTATAAATCACAATCTTTTCGTTTTCCGCTTTTATTTCATTTGGATAAATTGGATATAGAATCGTAGAAGTTAGAATTGCAAAAAATATTCCACCAAACAACCTGAATAATAAAGTTAAAATTGGCGTAAAGACATAAAAACTTAAGTAAAATCCAATTTTCTTAAATGGTTTTAAATACCAGAAAAAGAGAATAATTCCACTTCCATAAACTAACAAGTTTATAATGTAAGCAAGTCTATAATTCAGACTTATTTCAATCGTGCTTTTCAGCGTGAAATTCAGTAAAGCAAATCCCAAAAAGTAGAAATGAATCTTCGTTATTATATTTCGGATTAGGGTTTTCGTCATATTGTGACTAACGGTTTCGTCTATGGTTTGTTGCGTGGTTAAGCATAAATACCCTATGTTTTTTATACCGTGTTACAAAACGTTTTCGATGTATCCATTATCTTTAAATTTAAGTATTGTCTTAATAGTTTGAGTTTTTTCCTTTTCGTCACAATCTCCTTGTTTGTTGATAAAGGTTTTGGAGTTAATTATTTTATTTTTAACAATTATATTGTAATATTCGTTTGTTATAATATCTGAAATTATTAGTATTTTCTTTTCAGTATTAAATTCCCCTGCACAATCTGTATCCCATTCTCCCGAATTGTCACTTATCTCGAAATTTTTTAAAACTCGATTTAATTTTTTTTTATTTTTTATAAATAATGAAATTGTTTCGATTTCATATGGGTTTGGTTTAGAACTTCCAAGATGTCTTACTTTTATTCCAAATGCTCGTTTTCCTTTTTGGACGATATAAGGTGCTGTATCTATTGATATTTCAACCATTTGTAAAGCATCAGAAACCCATTCATTAGTTTGAGAACTTTCAAAAAACTTGCTTATTATTTTTCCTGTTTTGCTATTTATTATTAAAATATGACTATTTAATTCGAAAAAATGCTCGTCTTCAGAAACTATTTCAGGTATAACTAGTATACTTTCAGTATCATTTCTTGGTATTTTTTTTATAGCAATTAATTCAGTCTTACAATCTTTTTCTTCAATTTTAAGTTGATTAAGTACAGATTCAATTATTTCTGTTTGTGATAAGACTTGTGTGGTTTTATTTTGAACGGTTTTATTCTTTTTCTCTTTATTTGTAAAAGAGCAAGAAGCTAAAATAAAAATCAATAATATTATTAATAAGCGATTCATTTTTAATGTTTTGTAACGTTGTTGTATAAGATTAGTTGCGTGTTTAAACACCTAATTTAGAAAATAAATCACAGATAGAAAGTCCGCAAGTCCATACGCTTCGTGATTCGTAAGTCGGCAATGACCAAGTAATTAATTATACGCGGTGTTAACACACATTTTTTATCCTTTATAAATATACAATCAATGGTAATTCAGGTCTTAAATCAAATGATTTACCTTGAATATTATTGTCAAAATACAGTTCCATTAAATGCTCAGTTCCATTTTTGACTGTTAAGTTTTGGATTCTGTTAAGTGTTTTAATTGTTTCTGTTTTTAAATCTAAATCGGTTGATGTAATAATAATATTTGTGATTTTTTTTGCTCCGTTTGGATGTTTATAAAATTCACGTGCAAATGCATATTCGTCTGGGATATTCTTTAAGTCAGCTAATGTTTCAAATTTATCCGATTCAATTTCAGGGTATATAACAAAAATTGAAGGTTCTTTAAGATGTGTCTTTGAATTTTTGGCTGAAAAAATATTTGCATTTTCTTCCATCCAATCTTGATGGTAAATAACTTTTTCAAATGGAATTTTTTCTAAGTCATAATCTTTTACTTTTAGAGCAATACTAAAAGGTGAGGCTCCATTTTTTTCGAAGTCGGCTCTTTCTGTAAAATCTAAATTTTTATTATTCTTATTATTTTTCTCCAATTCGTTTTGGTCATAAACAAAAATTAATTCGAGATAGCCATTTAAAAAATTGAAATATCTTCCTGCTGTTCCTTGTCCTTTATGAATTTGAGAAAGTGAATCAGGAACAGAAGTAAATCCAATTTCGGTTAATCTCTGTTTAGTCGTTTTGGGATTTTTAACCCAAATATTAAAATGGTCAACATCTAAGTCAGTCGAAACACTTTCAGTTATTCTATTAGTTTTTTGTTCTTTATTTTCATCCTTACAAGACGATAAACTTAATATTAAAACTAAAATTATAATGTAATTACGATTGTTCATTTCAAATGTTGGGTAACGGTCTAGGCTATGATTAGTACGGTAATAAAAAAGAACTGTTCTTTCGATTAAGCACTTAGCCAAAGTTTATGTTTTGTTTTTATATTTTCTAAAATACTAAATTTAAATCTTTGGTAACATACCAAATAAACAATAATCTTTCGATTTAGCCCTAAAGTCCGTATTATCGCATAGGTGTTGTTGCCCAACGTTTTTTAATCTTTTTGATGTCCGTCAACTATTGAGATTTTATCAACTGTTCCGTCATAGATGTTAAAAACTATATATGGTCCATTCTCAATTTTTATTGTTAAGGAATCTTTGTCAATTCCACTTTTTGCTTTCCAATTCAGTTGAAGGTGATTGATAAATCCCATTATTTTATGAATTTTGCTTTTGGATTTGATTTTAAAATTTTCGAAAAGTGAAATGTCATATTTTTTGTATTCTAAATTTGGAAACTCCAATGGTTTTTCAATCAGTTTAAACTCAATTGCCATTTCATTAATTATATCATCAGTAAATCCATAACGATATTCTCCATAATGTATATAACCATAATTTTTTTCTCCACTAACATTTGTGGGCTTTCCTAAAATGGAATATAAATTTTCGATAGTCATTCCCATTTTAACTCCATTAAGAGTTTTTCCTCCTTTTAAAAACTCAATCATACTTTTATTTCAATTTTGTTTTCAATCCAATCGTGAAAGTAAATTATTATTCCAATTAAGATATGAAACCCAATTAATATTTGACCTAGTAATTCTGCTGAACCTTTTAAATACATTCCAAAAAGTCCAGAAACAATATGATAAGCAGCTAGTAAAAATAATCCGATGTTAGATTTATTGTACAAAACCCAAATGATTAAAATTAGCTGAACAGTAAATCTTCCCATTTGAGAAGGAAGTCTTTCTCCGCCAACTTTATTATAAACCAAAATCATTAAAATTAGTTCGACAACTAAGGTCAGAATTATTGCTGAAATTAAAACAGGTCTTTTTTTCATTCAGTTCGTTTTTTTAGGAAAATCAGATAAGAAATAATAGTCAAAATCAAAATTCCAATTGTCCCATAAATTATTAAATTCAACCACATTCTAACATTGTGAATTCCAGAAGCAAATACATTTAGTAAAGGTTCAGATGAAAAAATCAGTATTGCTGTTAATACTATAAATGACAATAGATGTATTAATATAATTTTTCGTTTTTTCAATGTCTCTTCAAATGTTGGGTAACGTTCTGTGTATGAAACGTAGTATGTAAAAAGACACTAGCTTTTCGGATTAACACAGAGCCGAATTTTTATGTTTTGTTTTTAATTTTTCTATTCTAAAAGCCAAATTTAAAAATTTGGCGGTCTTTGCAAATAAGCACAAATCGTAGGATTTAGCACTTACTAGCTATGTTTTATACACCTTGTTAGGTACAGTCTTTTATCCGCTGTTTTATATATTCAACACTTAAATCCGCAACATAATCCATTTCTATTATTTTCCATTTAGTTTTATCAGATACGTTTTGTATTTCAATAATCTGTTCACGTCTTTTCTTAAATTCCGTTTCCCATTTTTCAATTATTTCCAAGCCATATTTATCAATCAATTGTTTTTCTTTTGGATTTTCAAAATGTTCTTTCATAAATTGATTTGGTTCACGTTGTTTAAAATACCAGATGTTTTCAAACTCAATGTTGTCATTTTTCAAGACTTTTCTTAATCCATCATATTGTTCCAAAGTTCTTGGGTATTCAAGTAGTATTATATCTCCATTGATTGTCTTTAAATTTCTTGAGATAAACCTCCCGATAATTTCCGTTGTAAGTAATTCTCCACCTTCTAACAATTTCATCATTTCTTTCCCCAAATCGTCATTATTCCTCAATTGTTCCTTTAATAATTTAGTTAAATTAAAAACTGAAGAATTCAATTCAGAGGACAATGCACTTTCCGTTAAACTTCTTGAAAGTCTCCAGTCGAGGAAAAGGATATTTAGTTTTCGCATTGTGATTTTTCAGATTGTGCCTAACTAGTGTATAAACGCACACTTGCTAGTTGTTTTATTTTTTTAAAAGCCAAATCCAAAAGATTTGGCGGACATTCTAAATAAACACAGCCCTTAGCTTAAAGCCTAAAAACCGTATAATTATAGCCATTGCTGCCCACAGTTATTTTTCAGGAGTTAGTTTAAATTCAGTTCGTTTATTTCCACCCATTCCCATAAGCGAAAAATTAGTTTCAACGTCCATAATTCCGTCATATGATATCCAATATCCTTTTTCTAAATCAAATTCAGCTATTGCTTTGTGGGACATTCTCATAAATGTTTTTTTATCAGCTTTATTTTTAGAAAACATATTCATAATTCTATTTCCGAAATCTCCAGAAACGAATTCTTCAATATCATATTCGACAACAGCAATCTTTTTTCCGTTATCGCTTTTAATGTCTTTAAGTTTTACCACGTTTTTTTTGGAAAGTGTATCCGCTTTAAAGTTTTGGTCCATCGAAATCATATCAACTTTCACTTCCCATTGGTCTCCAATTGAAACTGGTTTAGTCGGAAGTTCAAACAATATCGAAATCAAGTTGTTTTGAGCACTTTTGTAGTAGAAACTCAACAATTCTCCATCAGGACTTACTTTCCCTCTTAAAACTACATTTCCATTCATTTTAGCCATTCCTGAAAATAAAGTTTTGGTTGTGTCTGCTTTCTCTTTTTTAAGCATCATAGCAATGTCCACATTTCCGTTTTTGTCAGGAAATAGTTTTGTTTCGTATTTCAAGTTAGATAATTGTTCTTGCATTGCTTTAAACATTCCGCTCATTTTTTTTGAAATAGAATCGTTCTCGGTTTGTTCTTCGCTTTTCTCTAGAACTATATTTCGCATTACTGTTTTATAAGTCAGCGTATCGCTTATTTTCCACTTTAAATCCACAGTTTCTTTTTGCTGTGCGTTTAATGATAATGCGATTAGTATAAATGGAAGTAATAGTTTTTTCATAATTATATACAACGTGTTTGTATATGGTTTGTTGCGTGGTTTAGCAACTAAGTTAACAAATAAAAACCGAATAGAAAATCCGCGAGGATTTTCGTAAGTAAGCTAGAACCAAGCAATAAATTATATACGTTGTTGTAACACGTTTTTTATTTTTCGTTATTATTTTTTTTACTTTTTTTCAAAGCCCAATTTTTTATTTTTTCGTTCAAATCTGTAAATCCAATTCCGCCAAGTAACATTCCAATAGGCATTCCGATTAATGTTCGCCAAAATTCTTTAGGATTTCTTTTATAATCAGGTAAGTATGCCCAATACAAAAATCCTCCAAAGAGTATAATTAAAATCAATATTATTATAAATTCTGTCATCTTTTTGAATTAAACTTTACTCATTCAGTTTGTCAATTATTTTTTCAGTCAGAGTATTATCTTTTTTATCAAGAAATATAATGGTTGGTCCAAAAACATTATTTATTGCAAGAAGTCCATATTTTGAATTAAATAATATTGGTCCAGTTCCGTCAGTTACAGGATTTTCCAAATCGTAATAGTCAAATTCTAAATCATTAAGTTTCTTATTTCTAAAAGGTTTTTTATTAGTCTTTATAAATTTTTCAAATCCGAAAAGAAGAGAATCTGAATCTGTGCTTTTTCTTATTGATATCGTTTTTGATGTGTCAATTTGATTAACATATTTATAATTCAGAGATTTATCAGTTTTATTAAAAGTCAGAGTGAATTTTTCATTTTTCGGTTCAGAACCAAAGAATATTGTTGCGTTCTTTTCAGAGTTCCATTCTGTGTCTTTTTCAGAACATCCGAAACAAATCGCAAAAGTTAATATGTATGTTAAGAGGTTTCTCAAAATGTGTTACAACTACATATAAACGCAATTCATTGCGTTTATTCCGCCAATATGGGTGTATAAACGCACATTTGGCTTACTAGTTGTTTTTTTTGGTTGTTAAATTTTCTTACAATGTAAAACTATTTTTTATACCCTAATTACGGAAATGTGTAATTGGGTAATTTTTTAGTATAGTTGGCAATAGTTATTTTATTTTCTTTCCGTTTCGATATTCTTTTTTGGTTTCAGTTCCGTCGTCATTCAGGTAGTATTCCGTTCCGTTTTTCTTTCCGTTAATAAATTCACATCGATATGTCATTTTCTCTCCGTTTTCTCCATAACAAAACTGAAGTCCGTGTTTCTTTTTTCCTAAATATTGACAACTATAAGTCAGTTTTCCGTTTTTAAATTGTTCAACAAGGATTTTTATTCCGTCATCATTATAAGTTGTAGTTTCAAAAATTTCGCCATCCAAATGATATTTAATTTCTTTTGAAAGGGCTAATGGTTTATTCGGATTATATATCGTTTTATTGGAAACTCTTATTTCTTTTCCATTATAATATAGATTACTCGACAGAATAACTCCATTTTTATATTCCTCTTCATAAACTAAATGTCCGTTTTTCCGTTTGCTTTGAGCAACTCCAGAAAACAGTTGGTCAGTAGCGTTTTTATAAACCAAATTATTCTCAATGTAGACTTCTTTCATTTCGATTATTTCTTGCGAAATCAGTTCGTTGAAAGTAAAAAACATTAATAAAATTAGTAGGTCTCTCATTTGGTTTTAATTACTGCCAACGTTTATGTATAAGAATAGTTACGGGTTTGGCTGCATCTGATTTTCGGAAGGAAAATCAGATGCAGCCAAACACGCAATTACCTATTTTTAAGCACTAAGCCGTAATTATTTTATACGGTGTTATCAGCTGTTTTTTATTTTCGGTTTATAATTATTCGGGATAAAAACTTCATTTTCCGATTTCTCAATTAGAATTCCTAATAAAGTTTGGATTTCGTCAGTTCTATATTCCGTTGTTTTTATTGAGATTTCAGATTTTGATTTGAAATCAAGTTTTAAATTTTTACTAAATCGGTCAAATCGGATTTGAGTGAGTTCAGTCAGATTTCTTTTTTGAGTCCAACGTTTGTTTAAAATCAAGTCATTGTCTTTTATAAAAAGCGTAAATGGTTTTTTCTTTTTATAAATAAACCACATAATTAAATCGGTTATCGGAAATGTCCAAAATATAAAAATTAAAAAAATAATATTTCTATAATTATCATTTCCAAACCATAACAATAAAGTCCAAGCAATAGCATTAATAAACTCAAATATTCCGAATACTTTTCGCTGACTTCGCATTTTAAAGTCAGATTCATAGTTTTTATTCAGAGCGGAATATTCCCATAAAATAGCTGTCATTAAAATTGAAACTACCAACGCAATATTCAGAGCAAGAGGAAATTCAGTTTTCATTACTTGTCCGTAAGTCAAGATGATAATAAGTAATATTAATGATATGAAATATTTCATTAGTTAATGGTTGGCTTAAATTGCTACTAACGTGTTTATATATGGTTTGTTGCGTGTTTAAGCACTAAAGTTAGCAAATACAAACCAAATAGAAAATCCGCGAGGATTTTTGTAAGTAGGCTAGAACTAGCAAATAAATTATATGCGGTGTTAGGCAACGTATTATTTTTTATTCATTAAGCCCATTGAGGATTTTGATGGTTTGCTTTTCGATTTTATATCATTGTTATCTATTTCTCTTAACATAGTATACAAGTTTTTTATTCGATTTGTGTCAAGTGCTAAATTCAAAGCAGTTCCTTTAAATGGTGTTTCCAATATTCTTTCTTTATTTTCAGATGTGTAATATCCAAAATCTCCGCTAGCAATAAAAAAACCACCACCTCTTTTACAAATATTACTTGTCATAAATAAACCATATCCAGAATTAGCCCATTCCCCTTTTGGTTTATTTTTCTGACCTTTATAAACCTTTCCAGAAGTAGCTGGTTTTAAAGCTGCTCTAATTGCATCTTCATCATTATTCAAATTTAGAGTAGGATTGTTTTCTAAAGATTCTTTCAGTCCAATTCCTCTGTCTATAATAGAAAAGGAAACTCTATTTAATGAAGGTAGATATTGAGCACAAAATCCAAATTGTTCTGAATGACTATGTTCTATTACATTTCTAAATATCTCACGTAAACAATAAGTCAAAACTTCATTTAAATCTCCACTTTCACTACGAGTTAAAATATTAGAAATCTCCTTTGCTTTCGATTCTAAAAATTCAGCGGGATTAATCATTAAATCACGAGCATCTTTTTTAATTTCTTGTGTATTGTAAATATTAATCGGGATATAAGTCGAACTGCCTTTAGCTTCTCCTGGTTTTTTGCCGAAATTCATTCCAAAAGCTTGAAAAAATCCCATATGAGCTGCGTAAGAACAATGTTCAAAATTAGTTGCCAAGAATTTTGATTCTTTCAGTCGACTCCTACATCTCTGAATTTCACTAGAGACTAGAAGTAATGAAAAAGGGTCAATTGTTACTAAATTTGAAAAGTCGAAATTAATTTCTTTACGTGGTTTTAAAGCGCGCAAATTTTTCACAAAATCAATTGAGTTCTGAAAAGTTAATCTTGAAGGAACTATTATTTTTTTACGCGTCATTTTTTATGTTGCCCAACTATATATAAACTCAAATCATTGCGTTTATTCCGCCAATATGGTTGTGTAAACGCACATTTGGCTTGCTAGTACTTTTTTTTGGTTGTTAAATTTTCCTACAATGTAAAACTATTTTTTATACCCTAATTACGGAAATGTGTAATTGGGTAATTTTTTAGTATAGTTGGTATTAGTTTTTTTATTTTGGTAGTAAAAGCAGCACTAAGGCTTGCTTTTTGTTAATTTCTTTCTGTACCAACCCTAAAAAAAACCACCAATAAAAACCTATTTTTGTTTTTAGTTATGAAAGTATGTATTGCAGAAAAACCAAGTGTTGCCCGTGAAATTGCCTCCGTATTAGGTGCTAATGCCAAACATGATGGCTATTACCAGGGCAATGGCTATGCAGTAACCTATACTTTTGGCCATTTATGTACCTTGTTTGAGCCTAACGACTATAAACCACACTGGAAAAGTTGGGACCTTAATAACTTGCCAATGCTACCTAATAAGTTTAAAACTAAGGTGGTAGACAATGCCGGAATTCAGAAACAATTTGGCATTGTAAAAAAATTATTTGACAAAGCTAGTGTTGTAATTAACTGTGGTGATGCTGGGCAAGAAGGGGAGCTTATACAACGTTGGGTTATAGACCAGGCAGAGTACAAAGGTGAGGTACAGCGTTTATGGATATCGTCTTTAACTACAGAGGCCATAAAAGAAGGGTTTACTAAATTACAACCCTCTACACAGTATGATAATTTATACTACGCAGGTTTTTCTAGAGCCATTGGGGATTGGCTTTTAGGGATGAACGCCACACGCTTGTACACCGTTAAGCACGGTGGTTACAAACAAATGCTTTCTGTTGGGCGTGTGCAAACGCCTACTTTAGCAATGATTGTAAATAGGTTTAAAGAAATTGAAAATTTTAAACCACAACCATATTGGGAGCTGCAAACCTTGTATAGAGATACCTTGTTTAATTGTGAGGAAGGTAGGTTTTTAAAGAAAGAAGAAGGTGAGGCTTTTGCTAAAAAAGTACAAGAAAACGATTTTGAAATTGCATCTATAACCAAGAAAAAAGGAAAAGAGTATACACCTAAGTTGTTTGATCTTACTGGGCTGCAGGTGTATTGCAATACCAAGTTTGGGTTTTCTGCAGATGAGACTTTAAAAATAGTTCAGAAATTATACGAGCAAAAAGTGGTAACATACCCAAGGGTAGATACTACTTTTTTACCTAATGATGTGTACCCAAAAGTAGCCGGAATTTTAAAAAAGCTAACCAAATATCAAAATTTAACAACCACCGTATTAGCGGGTAAAATAAGAAAATCTACCAAGGTTTTTAACGATAAAAAAGTAACAGACCACCACGCTATTATACCTACAGGTGTAGAAATGAACCTGCAATACAGTCAGCAACAAGTGTATGATATTATTACCAAACGTTTTATTGCTGTTTTTTATCCAGATTGTGAGGTTGCTAACACTACGGTAGTAGGTAAGGTAGATACGGTAAGTTTTAAAACTACAGGAAAAGAAATTTTAGAAAAAGGTTGGCGTGTAGTTTTTGAAAATCCGGATGCTAAAAACAAACCAGAAAAAGGCATTTTACCAACATTTGTAAAGGGCGAAAAAGGAGCGCATGAGCCATCGTTTTTAGAAAAGGAAACAAAGCCACCAAATCAGTTCACAGAGGCTAGTTTGCTGCGTGCAATGGAAACCGCAGGTAAGCAGGTAGATGATGATGAAATGCGAGAGTTGATGAAAGAAAACGGTATTGGAAGACCGTCTACCAGGGCAAATATTATAGAAACACTTTTTAGACGCAAATACATAGAGCGTAAAAAAAAGCAGTTGTTGCCAACCCAAACTGGCATACAGCTTATAGATATTATAAAAAATAAATTGTTGACTTCTGCCGAGCTTACTGGTATGTGGGAAAAACAATTAAAGCAAATTGAAAGTGGCAATTACCATGCTGGTGTTTTTATAAAGAACATGAAGCAAATGATTGATGATTTGGTGTACGAGGTGCGTACAGAAAAAAGGCACGTAAAAATATCGCACGCAGCAGCAAAAGCAGCAGCTCCAAAACCCAAAAAGGAAAAGAAAACGGCAGCAATGCAGGGTAAACCTTGTCCTAAATGCAAACAAGGTCAACTTTTAAAAGGGAAAACTGCTTACGGTTGTAGCGCTTATAAAACAGGCTGTACTTTGGTGTTGCCTTTTGTTTTTATGGATAAAAAAATATCAGAAAAGCAATACATACGTTTGTTAGATAAAGGCTGTACAGTAAATTTAAAGGGTTTTAAAACAGATAGCGGAACCACAGAAGGTTTGTTGCGTTTTAATGATGATTTTAGCTTGGTGTTAGAAGAAAAAAAGACCGTTGTAAAGCCGAAAAAAGAGCAACAACCAAAGGTTCCAGACCCAATGCCGTGCCCTGTTTGTACTACAGGTAGTGTGCTAAAAGGCAAAACAGCTTATGGTTGTAGTAATTATAAAAATGGCTGTGATTTTAAGTACCCTTTTAGTTTGTTAAGAGAAAAAGCAGCAGACAAACCTTTAACCAAAGAACTGGTGTATAAATTATTAAGTAAAAAGTAGTAATGCTTTTTTAAGCATTACTAGCAGTAGTTTTTACAAGCTTGTATTTTGTCATTAAAAATATGCCGTAAATAAAACAAGGCAAGGCTAATACTGTAATTAGTGCAGCAGTCTCTAAAGACATAAGTTCGCTTATTTTTTCTTTAATAGGCATACCTACAACATCTAAATCTGCTACAAAATCTATTATGGTGTGCACAATAATTAAAGGGTATAGTCTTTTTGTTATTACTAATAAAAAGCCAAACATTACACCAATAAAAGTAGCGTAAATAAGCTGTGCCAACTCGCCATAAATACCGGTATCAAAATTTAAAAGATGAATAACACCAAAAAAGAGTGCTGCGGTAAAAACAGAGATAATACTACTTTTACGCGTGTTGCCTAAGTAATTTATAAGGTGAGATTGTAAAAAACCTCTAATGCTTAATTCTTCTGCAAAGCCTATAGAAATACAGTATGTTAAAAAAAGCAATACGTTTGGTAGCAATGTTTGTATATCTACAACATCTATAATTAGTATGTTTAAGAGTACTAAATATATTAGAGGAAATAGTAGCAGGTACCATTTGTTTACTTTTCTTTTTTGAAGCCCTGCTAACTCTCCAAGCTTATTTTTTTGAATAAAAAAGTAAGAAACAACAATTAAAATTAAATTGGCACAAATATTTAAAAGTGTGTGTATGGCATAGGATTCAATTTTTTTTTGAATGAAAAGGTATGATAGGTATTCTCTTGTACTTAAAATTAAAAGTAGAGCTGTAATAAAAAGTAATAGCTGATTCCAGAACTGTTTTTTGGTCATAACAAATGGTCTTGGTAAGGTTGTTTACTTACTAGACGTTAATAACGCTTATAACGTTGCCTAAACAAAGTTGTTTTTAGTGTATTTTGTCTTTAAGTTCTAGTAATGCAGCATACGGGTCTCCTTTTAAACCTAATAATTTAGCAAAAGCGGGTTCTGTTTTTATGCCGCTATTTTTTAATTCTTTTATTTGCTGCTTAAAATCAACTCCTTTTTCTTGTAAAATCTGATGCTCTATAACCATATGCAGGTATGCATTTTGTTTGGTTGTAGGTATATCTTGACCAAATATTTCAAACAAAAAATGCTCTGTTCTAAACTCTGCAATTGTAGCTGTAATGTTGTTTTGTAAAGTGGTGTAAACTTTAAAGTTTTTATAAGTAGAAAATTCCTGTTGCAAGTATGCTAAAAACTCAGCGTTATTTTTACATTCACAAATAATATCTAAATCACTCTCTGCAATATCAATATCTATTGGTATTGTACCAGTTAAAATAGGATTGTACTTTTTAAGTTTTTCTAGAATTTTATATTTGTTTAACTCAGAAAAAGCCAATCTTTGTCTTTGGTTTCCGTGTTTAAGGTATGCTATGTTTTTAAAGTTTATTGCCAAGCCTTTATGCTTTTAATCGTAATACTCGTTTCCGTTAGCGTCTATATAACCTGTTTTATTATTGGTGGTTGTAAATTTAGCCAATCCGTTAACAAAAGGCTCTACATCTTTGTATTTAACTTTTGTAATGTTGTAATACCCAACCTTATTGTTTGTCTGTACTTTTAAAATGCCGTTTGCGTAGGTTACAGCATCAAAATAACGTAGCGTATTGTTGTATAAAACACCTTGTTTTTTGCCTTTGTTAATTAGTACAGCATTTAAAAATATTTCTGTAGCGTAAAACATAGATTCGTTAGCATCAAACGTTACTTTTTTTGTTCCATTCGGAAAATTAATCTTATCAATTCCCGCAGCACTTATACTTTCAATTTCTTTGGGTGTAACGTTTTCTTCACCATCGTAACCCACTAATTCTGTTACAATAAATGTATTGTTTTTGCGTAGTATTTTATAGGTGTAATTTGGTACTGTGCCACAAACTTCTGTTATTAAGTTAGCTTCTTTTACTTTAACGCCATTTTCGTTAATATAAAACATACTATTTTTTTCATCTAAAACTTGTAAAAAACCATTTAAGCGTACAGCTGTTTTTAGGTTTTTAAAAATCACTTTTTCATCATTCTTATGTACCTCAAAAGTGTTTGTATTTAAATTTTTATACAGCTTAAAATTGGTTCCAAAAGCAGAAATTAACGAATCTTTTTTTTGTGCAAAAGAACTCATTGTGCTTATTGTTAAAATAAAAATTAAAAGTGTTTTCATAGGTTGTTTTATTACACTAAGCTAACAAATTAACAGGAGTAACCATATCATTACTCTTATAGCTTAATACGTAAACAGGTTTTTCTTTTTTTGATGGATTTGCTATTACAAACTCTATAGTGTTGTTTGTATACTTCTCAAATATAATATTAGCTTTTGCAGTAGCTTCTTCTTCGGTTATAGTGTTTGCTTCTAGTTCCTTATTAAGAGCTTCTATTTTAGGATTTACATCTTTATCGTTTACAATAAACTGCTCAAGAGCAATATTTTTTTTAGCTAAAATTTTAGCAGATTTATTTGCAATTATAACACCTCCAATTTGCCATTCTTTTTGACCTTGACCATTGGTTTCAAAAACAATATACCCAACAGTTCCAGATATAGAATATACAGGCGTATTTCGTTCTAATTTAATCTTGTATAGCTTTTTTAAACTGTCTATTTCTTTTTCTGTGAGGACTCTATCATGGGTTAAGTTTTCTAAAATACTGGCTTGTGTCCTTTTCATATCTCCTTTGCCTTGGTAATAGTTAATGATACTTATAATACCTACAACTAGCATAATAGCAAATAAGATTAATTTAATGTAACCCATAATTTTTGGTTTTTTTAAAGCAGTAATATGCTTTTTTACAGTTTGGTTAAGGTGTAATTTGTATACACTACAGTAGTAACTAACGCTTTTTTAGTAGATTAGTTGTGTGTTAAATGATAAATTTAGGAGATTTTGTTTAAATGTTTTTTTTAATTTTTTCTTAATTGATGCTCTCCTTTTACTAATTTCCAAACTCCTAAACCAAAAAGTAATATTGCAGGTATGCTTATGCTTCCTTTGGTAAGTAAAAAAATATTAATTAAAATAGAAACAACCAGTAATACAATACCAATTGTTATGTTCTTTTTTCCTTTTTCTCTTAATTTATTTTTTACTTCATTTAAATAATTAGAGTCAACATTAAAGTTTTCTTTCAAATCATTATCTATTGTTTCTTTTGATTCTCCTTCAAGTTTTTTAGATTCAATATAGTTTACAATTATATTTTCTTGTGACTGTTCTTTCTTTATAACATCAAACATATCTATGCCCATTGTATTCAGCTTAAATTTGATATTTTCAATAGATTCTCCAGCTTCTAATTCTTTTTTAATATAATTTTCAGGATCAAAATTGTCTCTTAATTCTTGCTCGTTCTTTTGGTTTATAAGGTGTTTGGTTATTTTAGAAGCTTCCTCTAACTCATTTCGTTTAATTAACTCTTCTTGTAGTAGTACAATAGCTTCAGGTTTTAAACCGTCTATTTCTTTAGCAATATTTAATAGCTTATCGGTAGTGAAAACTGAATAATTTTTCTTTATTTCGTTTAAGTTAGACATTGTAATACGGTTGTTTTTTGGTTAAGAATTTGAGATCCTAATTTTAAAATGAATTATGTGATTTTTTTGGATATAAATTGTCTAAATATAGCGTTTATTAAATGGGAGGGAGACTTTTTAAAACAGTCTCTTTTTATTTAAAACGTTGTATTGTTTATAAATGTTGTTACTTATTATTTTTTAATCGCAATACTCTATTCCTTCTCTGCTTACCCATCCTTTTTTACCATTAGGGTATTTAAACCTAGCGTAATTTTCTATATAGTCACTTAAATATTCATATTTTGGAGTTAGACCAATATACGGGTAGTACGTAACTAAATTATTTTTTTCTAAAAGTAGGTGAGTTCCTTTTTTTGGGGTGATGTTATTGTAATTAAAAAGAATACTATTTTCTTCTTCTTTTATGTCCCAAACGCCAAATGATTTTTTCTTTTTAACAACAATATAACTTGGTTTAAGTGGCTTGTAAAAACCGTTATAATACCAATAATCTTCAGCGCTAATTTCTGTTGTATTATTATTAACAAACCTTACTTTTTTAAATTCTTTAGGTAGCTGTATTGTAGTAGTTGTAATATCTGATAGTAGGTAATAGCTTAATTTTTCTCTGTATTTGTCTGCTTTAAATATTTTTTTTAATAAAAATAAATCTTCAAGCTCTTTGTCACGAGCAAGATTCTCTATTTCATTAAGTTTTAAATATTTTTTATCCTGATTTATACTTTTAACATCGTATTCTAACATACTCATAGTCATAATAGATTGAGTAGAGTCATTAAAAATGTCAAGTTTTTTACGGCTTAATTCTGTGTATTTGGTTAGACTAAAAGATTTGTGTCTGACTTTAAGAATTTTATTTTTAAAAGTGTAATATGTTGTACTCGTATTTGGATCACTATCATTACCCCACATAGTCCTTTGCTTTACAGGTTTATCATAAGTAGCACCTAAAGAGTCTATAAAATACATTTCATTTTTTGCATCTATAACTTGATGATATATGGTTGAGTATGGGTAAAATGACTTTATATTTTTACATAGTAATTTTCCTTTTAAATTATATAATGATGTTTGATCTGATTTGAAAACGGCGGCCATACTGCCATAAATTTTAAGGGAATCACAAACATTATCAATAATTTTTTTACCATTTAGAGTAACGCCTATTTTAGAATTAAGGACATCAAAACTAATATTTGGGTTGTAATAATTAATGTCGTTAACTATTTCGTTATCAATTAAAATAAGAGAGTCCCTGTAGGCTTTTCTTGTTTGGGTATATGTGTAATTCTTATAGTAATTCCAATCAACTTTATATTTATTATTGTTCTGTTTTACAACTAAAGCCTTATAGTTTGTATCCTGTTCACCAGATCTGCCAAAAAGAATAATCATAGGTATTTTATGAAGTACTTTAAACTTATAAGTGCCTAAAGTTTTTTTTCCGGATGCGTTAATGGTGATGTAGTACTTGTTGTTTACAAAATAGATGTCACTTTTAGAATTGCTTGCACCTTGTTGGGTTATTGTGCTATTTATAAGTTCGTTGGCGGTAAAACTAGTGTCTACGTTGCGAAATAGAATATTGTCCTTAAAAATGTGTTTTTCAATCTTTTGATAAACAGATTCCTGGTCTTGTGCAACTATGGCTAAATGAAAAAATAATAAAAAAAATAAGGGTAATTTATTCATTCTTAATTCTGCATATTATTCTTACTCCTTAAAAAGTACTTCTTTAAACGTATTTTGTTTATCCTCTGTAATTGGTGGTAGCTCTAGATGAGCGTGACCTTCATCAAACATTTTACCAGTCACTTTTTTAACCTTATACCATGATTCTTGCGTTTCAGATACAACACTAATGTTGTAATGGTTTTCTTTTTCTAAAATGCGCATACTACCATTAAAATTGGCTATATCTGCGTAATTAAAAGAGTCTATGGCATTACATATAAACGCTATGTTTTTTTTAATTGATTCTGTTTGTAAATAATAAGGTGTTTTTTCTTGAGTATTATAACCTGCAGGATTAGCAACGGTGCTTTTGTAACCAGATCCAGTAGTTAAATTTACACCAACATGGTCATAAAAAACAGTATTTAATGGCAAGTACATAACAGGATTAGAAAAAGCAACATAAACCTCTGTGCCGTTACTTTGTACGCTAGTTTTAGAAAAATTTTCTAAGCTTACATTTTTATCGACCAAAGGCAGAGCCAGCTTAATAATAGAATCTCTACCTAATTCTATCAATTGCTTTACTTCTTTAGTCATTTTAAACTTGTTTGTTTTTTGGGCATAACTAGCAGAAGAAATAAGAGTAATTAGAATTAAAATTGATGAAAATTTTATTTTCATAGTTTTATCATAATATTTTTTTTAAATCTTAAAAAACTGACAGTGTATACAAGCATTAGAAGACTGTGCAAGGCTACGTTTGTTGGTTAAAACAATTATTTTCCTGCTAGTCCTAATTCTTTCTTTATATCTGTTCGTTTAGATAATATAGTAGGATTTACACTCCATTTACCAGCAATCTCCATAACTAACATTTCATCTGCATAGGTTAAATCTTGTCTTTCAAAATATGCTTCATTCTCAGCATCTTTAGAGAAAGAATTAAACAGGGTTAATTGGTCCTCGGCATCAGTTGGTTGTCCAAACACTTTAATGTTTTCCATACTTTCTCCAAGATACGAATAAATCCGTTCCATTTTTCCATTCTTAGACTTCATCCAACTATGGTATTCTACTACTCGGTTGGTACCAAAGAATTGAGCTTCTCCAAACTCTGCACTTAAATAATTTAAGAGAGTTTCTAAGGCAGCCATATTTTCTTTGTTATCTCCTTTGTTTACCAATCTATTTCCGGTAATTAAGGTCCATTCTCCAATTTGCGGAGTAATGTAAATTCCGTCCTCATAAGCTGTTTTAATACCACTTTTCCAATTTGCCGGTTTAATGCTTTTTAATTTAATAATTTCAGCAAGTCTTTTTTTCTGATTTGTTTTTACAGCAATCCAAACCATCTTGTATCCAAAATCTAAAGGATTATCTATAGTGTCAGAAACAGTTAGTGCTTTTTGTTTATTGTGAAATTCAGAATTTACACCAGTCTTTTTAGCATACCAAACAGAAATTATAATCAGTAAAACTATTCCAATGATAATTAAAAACTTCATTTTTTTGTGTTATAGCAAGTGGTTAGTATTATAGTTGGTATAAGAAATTAGTATTTAACTTAGATTAAATGTCAAAAATTATATCAATTAAGATCATTATTGCCTGTTTTTTTTATTCTAAAAGCACATATCAATACCCAAGTTAAAATTAATAATTCGATAACTCGTTGGTATAGGCCTAAAAAATCTGATTGAAGATTAGAAAATAATAAAAAAACAGAACCAGCACTTAGAGTACCTAAAATAATAGATGAAAAAGAAAGAGCCTTGTATTTAGAGAATTTTGTTAAACCAATACCTGCTATAATAATGCTTATAGGAACAATGGCATATATTAATAAGGCAGATAAATTATGTATTACTTGCGA
Source organism: Cellulophaga sp. (assembly GCF_039943695.1). Taxonomy (NCBI): domain Bacteria; kingdom Pseudomonadati; phylum Bacteroidota; class Flavobacteriia; order Flavobacteriales; family Flavobacteriaceae; genus Cellulophaga; species Cellulophaga sp. The sequence continues at coordinate 20,042 of NZ_JBDVAA010000181.1, forward strand.
AATACTTGGGTTTATAAATTCGGGATTGCAACCGCTATCACAAGCAAATATTGACGTTACAATAGTTCCAATACCATAGAATACACCAACACCCAAAAATCCAGTTTTTATTAATTTAGAAGAAGGGAAATACTTAATTGCAACAAAGCAAAAAATAGTAAATAAGATGCCACTAGGTATGTAACCTAAGATTCTTAACCATACCCCATATTCTGTATCTACTGCATAAGTTTCACTTATGTATTGGCTAGTAACACTGTAATCATCAATTAATAAACCTCCAATAAGAGCGCTACTTATAAATATGATTGTGGCTAATACACCTATTACATATACTGTTTTGTTACTCATTTATTATTTTTAAATTGTTGGTAAGGCGTTTATGTATAAAATTTAGTAGGGATAATAAGTACTCTAGTTTTGACCTGTAAGTTGGCTAAAAATAAATATTATGTATTGGGTTTAAATAGCTAATTTCACAAAGGTTAATTTATGTTTAAAGCGGCACTAACTTCAGGTATTACAATTATATAGTCAAAGCCTTTTAATGTTTTTAGCAATACCTTATTGTCTATTTTTATTTTGTTAGAATTTACACCTTTTAAAATTTTAGATGTGTTAAACAAGTGCCATTCTTTTCCTTCTGTATTTTCAAAAAACACACTATAATGTTTTAAATCTTTGCTATTTAAATCTATTTTTTGAACTTCCTTACTAAAAGGAATTCCTTGTGTTCCATTTTTGCCTATTATCATTACATGTAAAGAAGAGTCAAAATTTGCATCAGTTATATTAGAAACAAAATTACCAATGTCATAACCACCCAATATACTCTCGCCTTTATTTATATGAATTGCTCCATATTTAAATAAATTTTTATGTTCTTTTAAAAGTCCAATATTTTTGAAAACATTATTTTTCATTAATTGAATTCTTAGATAGTGATTTTGTGTAATATATATTTCTCTAGATAACTTTAAATCTTTTATAATCAATTTTTCTTCTAAACTTAATTTAAGTGTTTCCAGTTTTTTAAGGTTTTGTTCAAACTTTTCAGAAAAAAAATAGGGACCTCCTTTTTTATTTATAAATAATTGAAAATGTTCATCAGACCTCTTTTTTATATCTTCATATATTGTTTTAGCAACTTCATTCTTTGTTATCTCAAGTAATTTTATTGCCATTAGTTTATCTGCAGTTAACATAATTTGGTCTGTGCCAATTATGTTTGTGTTAGCTTGGGCTAAACCTTTTAGCATATTAAATTCAGGTACCATAGAATAAAAAGAAAATGAAAGATTACTACTTAGGTCACTTACATATTGTGTAAGTTCATTTTCATTTAAGGTATGTATCTTTTGTTCAATTATTTTTGCAGAATAAGGATCTATTTCGCAAAAAAAGTTGTCAAATTTTACTTGTGATGTTGCTTTAGAGATAAATAACGGAATTTCATTAAAGAAATGATCTTCACCAATTAGAACATTCTTGTGTTCTTTTATTTGACCCAATATTTCTTCCCATCCATCTCCCTTAAACTGATTATCCTGATAATGAAAAGTTGAAGTATTTTTCTTTATTATTTCGGAGAGTGTTTGCTGAGAATATGCATTAAATAGTATAAATAATAATGTAATAGTTAAGTATAAGTGTTTCATGTGTTAGTTTATTCATAAGACAATTAACTCGCTAAAATGTTACAGTATATTTTTGTTAATTGTATTTTGTATAAACGTAGCGTGTAAAAAGACACTCATAAAGGTAGCAGAAAAGAAAATAGGATTAATGATGTAATCTTCTTCATAATTGTGTAAAACCACCTAATAACCTCAATGTATTACGTTTATTTTTCCCATATGCTATAAACACACTCACTTAGGTTTTAGGCTTTATTCACTTCACAAATGCAAATAAATGTAAAAGTTCTTTTTTTGTTATAATTGATGAAACGTACATTTTTAAAAACAAAAAATCCAGAGAAGCTAGCTCCTCTGGATTTTGTAATTAAAATTATTAAGCTGTACTAAGTACAGTGTTATGCTTAAAAGGCGTAGCGTTGTGGGCCACCTCTTCTAATTTCTTCATTAGCGTAAGACTCAAACTTGGCAAAGTTTTCGCGGAACGCGTTAGACAATTTAAAAGCAGTTTTGTAGTATGCTTCATCATCATTCCAAGTTGTTCTTGGGCTAAGTACTTCTGTAGGTACACCTGGGCACTCTCTTGGTTGTGCAACACCAAATACAGAGTGTATGTGGTATTTATCATAAGAGTATAAACCTAAATCGCCATTTAATACAGCATTAATCATAGCACGTGTGTACTTTAATTTCATACGTGTACCAACACCGTAAGGTCCGCCTGTCCAGCCAGTATTAACCAACCATACATTAACACCTGCTTCTTGCATTTTTGCACTTAGCATTTCTGCATATTTAGTTGGGTGTAATGGCATAAAAGGTGCGCCAAAACAAGCAGAAAAAGATGGTACCGGCTCTACAACCCCAGCTTCTGTACCTGCAACTTTAGCAGTGTAACCAGATATAAAGTGGTAAGCAGCTTGTGCAGGAGTTAGTTTAGATATTGGAGGCAGTACACCAAAAGCATCTGCTGTTAAAAAGAATATATTTTTAGGGTTAGTACCTATAGATGGTTCTTGTATGTTCTCTATATTATAAATAGGGTAACTAACTCTTGTGTTTTGTGTAATAGAAGTGTTTGCAAAATCTACAACACCTTTATCATCCATTACAATGTTTTCTAAAATGGCACCTTTTTTAATTGCACCAAAAATTTCTGGTTCGTTTTCTGCAGATAGGTTAATTACTTTAGCGTAACAACCACCTTCAAAATTAAAAACAGAATTTTCGTTTGTCCAACCGTGCTCATCGTCACCAATTAATTTTCTGTTAGGATCTGCAGACAGGGTAGTTTTACCTGTACCAGATAAGCCAAAGAAAATAGCAGTGTCACCATCTTTACCAACGTTTGCAGAACAGTGCATAGGCAATGTGTCTTTGTAAACAGGTAAAATAAAGTTTAACGCAGAAAAAATACCTTTTTTAATTTCTCCTGTGTAACCAGTACCACCAATTAAAGCAATTTTTCTTGTAAAGTTTAAAATTGCAAAATTGTGTTGGCGTGTACCATCTACTTCTGGATCTGCCATAAAACCAGGGGCATTAACAACAGTCCATTCTGGATCAAAGCCATTTAGCTCTTCTACAGTTGGTCTTAAAAACATGTTGTAAGCAAACATATTAGACCAAGGGTACTCGTTAATAACTCTAATGTTTAACTTGTAATCTTTATCAGCGCATGCGTAAGCATCTCTAACATAAAGTTCTTTTTCGTTTAGATAATCAATCACTTTGTCATAAAGTGCATCAAATTTATCTGGTGCAAAAGGAATGTTAATATCTCCCCACCAAACTTTGTCAGCAGTTACATCATCCTTTACAATAAATCTATCCATAGGAGATCTACCTGTAAATTCGCCAGTATTAATTGCTAAAGCTCCAGAAGAGGCTTCTTTACCCATATCTTTTTCCAAAGTTATTTTGTGCAATTCTGACGGAGATAATTGATAATTAATGTCAGTGCTTGTAATACCATATTCCTCCAACGAAATCGTTTTCGTGTCTGGACTATAAGTGCTCATAGTTTTAGTTTTAATGTTAATGCAAAGCTAAAAAAAAAATACAGTTATATGGTTTAATTATCAAATGTTTAGTTAAAATGTTTAAAAATGCGATAACCTAATAAAAACCATCCAATTATTAAAAATAATCCACCAATTGGAGTTGCAAAAGCAATAGATTTTGCATTAAATCCTAAAATAGTATCAATACTTAAAACATATATAGAGAAGCTAAAAAGAATAATACCTATTACTAAAACGTAAAAAATTGGTTTCTTTTGCTTTGCTGTAAGCTGTGGTATTAGGCCTAAAACAAGTAAAAGCAAGGCGTGATACATTTGGTATTGAGCTCCGGTTTTGTATGATGCAATAGACTTGGAATCTACTAAATTTTCTAATCCATGAGCACCAAATGCACCAATGATTACAGCCGTAAAACCAAAAAATACTCCTGCACTTAAAATTGTTTTGTTCATAACAAAAAACGTTTGTAAATTTATAAATGTAACAAAACTGATGTTTTCATCAGTATCACTATCAAAAGTAATAAAACATATGTTAAGACAAATACTTGTATTGGGAGCCGGAAAATCTACAGCTTATTTATTAGATTATTTACTTGGTAAGGCAAAAGAAGAAAACTTACATATAACTATAGGAGACCTACAACCGCAAAATATAGCTCCAAATATTGCAAACCACAATGCGTGTACAGTTGTTGGTTTAGATATTTTTAATATTGAAGAGAGACAAAAGCTAATACAAAGTGCTACTATAGTAATATCTATGTTGCCTGCTAGTTTGCACATATTAGTAGCTAAAGATTGTGTTGGTTTTAAAAAGCATTTAGTTACAGCATCTTATGTTAGTGATGAGTTAATGGGCTTAGATAAGCAGGTTAAAGAAAATAAACTTGTTTTTATGAACGAGATAGGATTAGATCCTGGTATAGATCATATGAGTGCCATGCAAATTATAGATAATATTAGAGAGCAAGGCGGTAAAATGTTGTTGTTTGAGTCTTTTACTGGTGGTTTAGTAGCGCCAGAGAGCGATACTAATTTATGGAACTATAAGTTTACTTGGAACCCAAGAAACGTTGTTGTTGCAGGTCAAGGCGGTGCAGCAAAATTTATACAAGAGGGTACTTATAAATACATACCTTATAACAAACTGTTTAGAAGAACCGAATTTTTTAATGTAGAAGGTTTTGGTAGGTTTGAAGGCTACGCAAACAGAGACTCTTTAAAATATAGAGAAGCTTATGGCTTACAAGATGTACTTACTTTATATAGAGGAACAATGCGCAGGGTTGGTTTTTCTAAGGCTTGGAATATGTTTGTAGAACTAGGAATGACAGATGATAGCTATACTATTGAAAACTCTGAAAATATGAGTTACAGATCGTTTACCAATTTGTTTTTGCCATATTCACCAACAGATTCTGTGGAGCTTAAATTGCGTCATTACCTAAAAATAGATCAGGATGATGTTATGTGGGGTAAGCTGCTAGAGCTTCATATTTTTGATGATTCTAAATTTATAACTTTAAAAAATGGTACTCCTGCTCAAATATTACAACAAATTTTAGAGCAAAGCTGGACGTTAGATAAGGATGATAAAGACATGATTGTAATGTATCATAAATTTGGCTACACACTTAACGGAGAACAAAAACAAATAGACTCTAATATGGTTGCTTTGGGTAAAAACCAAACGCATACTGCAATGGCAAAAACTGTTGGTTTGCCAGTTGCCATAGCAACCTTGCTAATTTTAAATAATAAAGTTAAAAATTACGGTGTGCAAATACCTATAACTAAAGATATTTACGAGCCTATTTTAAACGAGTTACAAGAGTATGGTATTGTGTTTAAAGAATATAATACAGAGTATAAAGGGTACAATTCTACAGTAGAATATAGTTAGCATTTAAAGCTATATAGGTATATTTACGGTTAATTTATAACTAGACTTATGAAATTTGATAACGATAGAATAAAAATTGACGGAATAGACAAGAAAATTATAAGGTATCTAATGCAAGATGCTCGTAAGCCTATTTTGGAAATTGCTCGTAAAATAGGAATTTCTGGTGCTGCAATTCACCAACGTTTACGTAAGTTAGAAACGTCCGGACTTATGTCTGGTTCTAAGTTTGTTATAAATCCTAAAGTTTTGGGCTATACCACAATGGCATATATTGGTATTTTTTTAGATAAAGCTATGAGTAACCCAAGTGCAGTTAAAGAGCTAGAGAAAATTCCAGAGGTTTTAGAGTGTCATTATACTACGGGTAACTGGTCTATTTTAATAAAAGTTTTGTGTAAAGATAATGAGCACCTTATGCAGGTGTTAAATAAAGAAATACAACAAATACAAGGTATTTCTAGAACAGAGACTTTTATATCATTAGATCAGCAAATAGATAGGCAAATACAGATATAATTGTAGCTATTTATGACAAATGTTCTAGTTTTAAACTCATTTTAATAGTAAATTTGCGGCGTGAAACAAACGTTACTCATAATAGCATTTATTATATGTCTTAAACCAATATTCCCGTTTATGGAGTATGTGGTTAATTATGATTATATCTCTAAGGTTTTGTGTATAAATCAAGACAAGCCAGAGTTAGAGTGTAATGGTAAGTGTGCTTTAATGAAATCTATAGAGAAGTCTACACAAGAAGAGCACAATGAGCAAGGTGTTGTAAAATCTGAGTTTCAGTTGTTGTTTCATCAAAATAGTGAAGATCTTTTTTTGAGTTCACAATCTACTTTAGAAAAAAAATCGAAAATACTTTCTGCAGAGAGTACCTATAACTACAAATCGGTTTTTGGCCTTTTACGTCCTCCTATTTCTTAAATTTTATTAGTTAAGCTTCGTATTAATGTGATTTTTCAGTCTTTAGTAAAATCATAATTTCTTTGTGTTGTTTATTATCAACCTAAAGCTTAACAACGACGCTGTTTATTTTTTTAAAAAAAGTCAATACTCCCATTTCGTTTTATAGAAATATGGTGCTGTAATATGATTTTTTTAGAACTAAACGCACAATAAAATCATACAAAATAGAATAAGAAATAAGTAAAAGTTTAAAATGAAAACAAATTTTTTAAAATCGATAGTAGTAAGTTTTAGTTTAATAGCATTAGCATCTTGTTCGTCTGATGATGACGGAGATATGGATAATGTAAATCCAGGACAGGTTACTTTAGAGTTTGATAGTGGCTTTGCAGGAAATGAGTTAACACTAGGAACGGCCAATACAGCAAATGCAAACGGTGAGGCTTTAACAGTATCTCGTTTAAACTACATAGTAAGTAACATTGTTTTAATAGATGAAGACGGTATGGAGTATACATACCCAAAAGAAAATAGTTACTTTATTATTAGTGAAGATTCTAATGATGAGCTTGCTGATAATACAGAAATAGTTTTAGAAGGTGTGCCAGCTGGTACATACAAGGCAGTTAAATTTGGTATTGGTGTAGATAAAGAAAAATACGACCAAGGTTTAAGCGGAGCAGGAGATTTTTGGGATGCTGCTAGTGAGTATGATATGACATGGTCTTGGGCTTCTGGTTACAAGTATATTAATTTTGAAGGAGCTTATACATCTGGTACAACTACAGATGAAAATTTTAAAGTTCACTTGGGTAGAGCTAGTGATGAGGTTACTAATTATACAGAAACAACTATAGAGGTTCCTGCAGGTTCTGCAATTATTGTAAATGAAGATATGGCTCCAGAAGTACATATTATTACAGATGCAAATGCACTTTTAACAGCTAAAGAAGCAGTAAGTTTAGAGGCTTATGGCAATGCAATTATGGGTGGCGAAGGTGCTGTAAAAGTAGCGGCTAACGTACCATTAGTTTTTAAGGTAGATCACGTACATAATAATGAAGCTGGTAACAGTAGTCATTAAAATTTAATAGTGTGTTACGGGCCTGGTTTTAGTTTTGGTTTTAGCTGGGCTTGTAGCTCCTATTTTTTATTTAGTTGATATGAAGAAAATTAGTTTCTTTTTAACTTTGTTAGCTGTTGTGGGTTGTCAAAATAATGACGATGGTTACACCAATGTTTCGGTAGAACTAGAGGTGCCAGCTCATTTTCCGGAGGTCACGTACAACTTAACTAACAACCCGTTAACAGAAAACGGAATAGAGCTTGGTCGCAAATTGTTTTATGATGGTGCAGTATCTTCTACAGGTACAATTTCTTGCGGATCTTGTCATGAACAAAAATATGCATTTACACATCACGGACATACATTTAGCCATGGCGTAAATGATTTAGAGGGAACAAGAAACACGCCGCCTGTGCAAAATATGGCTTTTTTAGAAAATTTTGCCTGGGATGGTGCAACTGGTCATTTAGACCTTTTTCCTGTAATTCCTATTACTACAGAGGTAGAAATGGATGAGACGCTAGAAAATGTTATAGAAAAACTGAAGAACAAATCTGGTTACAAAAAACTGTTTGCTGAGGCTTTTGAAGATGGAGAAGTGAATTCTGAAAACTTTTTGTTAGCATTATCGCAGTTTATGGTAACTATGATTTCTGCAGATGCAAAGTATGATAAGTACATAAATAAAGAAGTTCAACTAACCGAAGTGGAAGAACAGGGTTTAGCTCTTTTTGAGCAAAAATGTGCTAGTTGCCACGCTACAGCATTGTTTTCTGATGGAAGTTTTAGAAATAATGGCTTGCAACCTAATCCTAAATTAGATGATATAGGAAGAGGAAAAGTAACTGGTTTTGTGGCTGATAATTACAAATTTAAAGTGCCAAGTCTTAGAAATATAGCGGTAACAGCGCCATATATGCATGATGGGCGTTTTGGATCTTTAGAGGCGGTATTAGCTTTTTATAATGAAGGAGTTGTAGATTCAGAAACGCTAGATCCGTTGTTAAATAACAATGGTAATTTAGGTATTGCTACAACAGAGGATGAGAGGGTAGCAATTATTGCTTTTTTAAATACCCTTACGGATAATACCTTTTTAACAGACGAACGATTTTCAGAAAAATAGAATATGAAAAAATTAATAATAATAGCATATCTATTGGTTGTGTGCAATGTGTTTGCAATACATAAAACGGAGCCAACAGATAGTTTGCAAACGGTGACAACTACAAAGCATTACATTTTTGAGGACTTTTGTGACACTTGTGGCTGTAGTGGTAATGGCGGTAGTATGGGGTTTGGTACTGGTTTAGATACTAATTTTACAGGAGTGCGTTACATATCTCAAAGTTACCAATCTAGAGATGGTATTTTTAACGACTCTCCTTGGATAGATGAAAACTTTAATACACTACAGGCTTGGGGTAGAGTACCAATTGGCAAGCGTTTTTTGGTAAATGCAATTGTACCTTATCATTTTCATAATAGAGAGTTTGCAAACAAATCTTCTCAGGATATTAATGGTTTAGGAGATATAACAGTTTTAGGTTTTTACAAAATATTAGCAAAACAAGATAGTATTATGGTGGTTGGCCCACAACACTCTTTGCAAATAGGTGGTGGTGTAAAAATGCCAACCGGTAGTTTTGATAGAGCTAATAATACGGGCAGTGTAAACACCAGTTTTCAGCTAGGAACAGGGAGTTGGGATTATGTTACGGCGGTAAATTACGGACTTTCTCATAACAATTGGGGAATGTCTGCAATGGTAAATTATACTTTTAAAACAAAAAACTCTAAAGACTATCAGTTTGGTAATCAGTTAAATTATGGGTTAAATACTTATAAAACATATTACTTGTCTACTAATTTTGCGCTAACACCTGCAATTGGTGTTGGTGGTGAAAATTATAGTGAGGATGAGTCTTACAACTTAACGGTTTTAAATACGGGTGGCGATGTCTTTTTTGGTAAGCTGAGCGTAGAGGTTAGTTATAAAAAGTACTCTTTAGGTATTACAAGTATGTTGCCAATAGATCAGGATTTAAACAACGGAAAGGTTGAGGTTAAAAACAGGTTTTCATTGTATTTAAACATTAACATATAGCAAAGTAAAGTTGGGTGTAGTGAGCAACGCTAACTAGAGTTGGTTCTAATGGTTTGGGGAATTTTTTAGAGCAACATTATGCCCAATAAAAAAGGGTGTCTTTTAAAGACACCCTTTTGCTTTTTATGTACTGTAAATAGTTAATCTCTAGCAAATACTTGGTAAGCCCAGTATATTAAAGAGGCTAATGCACCTAAAGCAGCAACTAAATATGTTCTGGCAGCCCATTTTAAGGCGTCTTCAGCGCCAGCATATTCTTCTTGGCTAAGCATATTTTTATTTTTTAACCAAGCTAATGCGCGGTTACTGGCATCGTACTCTACAGGTAAAGTAACAAAACTAAATAATGTAGCAAAACCCATCATTACCAAACCGGCAACTGCTATCCAAAATCCTACACCACCAGCAATACCAGACACTGCCATTAAAACAACGCCCCCGTAAACTACCCATTGAGACATACTAGATGTTACACTAACAATAGGCACTAATTTAGAGCGCATTGTTAGCCATTGGTATGCTGTAGCGTGTTGTACTGCGTGTCCGCATTCGTGAGCTGCAACCGCTGCAGCAGCTGCATTGCGTTGGTTGTAAACACCTTCACTAAGGTTTACTGTTTTATTTGCTGGGTTATAATGGTCTGTTAACATACCAGGAGTAGAAATCACTTTTACATCTCTAATGCCATTATCTGCTAACATTTTTTCAGCTATTTCTGCGCCACTCATTCCGTTGCGTAATTGCACCTTAGAGTACTTTTTAAATTTGCTTTTAAGTCTATTGCTAACAATCCAGCTAACTAAAGCAACTGCACCAATAATAATATAATATGTATACATAGTTTGTGTTTTAAAAAATAAATATAACAATTAAAAAGCAAAAACCTCGCCAAATTTAGCGAGGTTTATTTTACTGACATGTGTTTAAGTTTATGCTAATGCTTCTTCCCAACCAAAAGCTTCAAGAATTTCATTGTAAACTATTTTACCTAATACAATGTTTAAGCCTTTATGTAAAGAGGCGTCTTTTTTACAAGCAGCTTCCCACCCTAAGTTGGCTAGTTTTAAGGTGTAAGGCAGTGTTACATTGGTTAATGCCATTGTAGAGGTGTAAGGTACAGCTCCTGGCATATTTGCAACAGAATAATGTACAACATCATCTATAATGTAGATTGGGTCTTCATGGGTAGTTGGTTTGGTAGTTTCTACACAGCCGCCTTGGTCTACGGCAACATCTACTATTACAGTACCGGGTTTCATTTCTTTTAGCATATCTCTGGTGATAAGGTTAGGAGCTTTAGCGCCTTTTAAAAGTACACCGCCAATAATAAGATCATGTGTTTTAATGTGTTTTCTAATGTTAAACTCGTTAGAAAATTCTGTTGTAACATGTGGTGGCATTACATCATTAACATAACGTAAGCGTTTCATGTTTACATCTAGTATGGTGACGTGCGCGCCTAAACCAGCTGCCATTTTAGCAGCTTGTACGCCAACAACACCAGCGCCTAAAACCAAAACTTTGCCCGGAGCAACACCAGGTACGCCACCTAAAAGTACGCCCCTACCTTTAACTGGTTTCTCTAAGTATTTTGCACCTTGTTGTATTGCCATTCTTCCTGCAACTTCAGACATTGGAGTTAGTAGTGGCAAAGTGCCGTCATTGTCTTCAACAGTTTCGTAGGCAATACATATAGCTTTTTGCTTTATCATAGCTTTGGTTAATGCTTCACTAGATGCAAAATGAAAATATGTAAATAAAATTTGTCCTTCTTTTATAAGCTCGTATTCTTCTTCTATAGGTTCTTTAACCTTTACAATCATTTCACTCATTGCGTATACTTGTGCAATGGTGTCTAAAATTGCTGCTCCTGCTTGTTGGTAGTCTTTGTTGCTAAAGCCACTGCCTAAGCCTGCGCCAGATTGTACGTATACGGTGTGATTGTTTTTTGTTAACTCAAAAACTCCACCAGGTGTCATACCAACTCGGCTTTCATTATTCTTAATTTCTTGTGGGATACCAACAATCATAATTAACTATTTTAGATTTTGGTGCTAAATTAAATTAATTATTAAAATTACTTCTAATTAATCGATAAAATTAAGGGGTGTGTGGTTAAAATTATCATTTAAATAAAAAACACCCCTATAAAAATAGGGGTGTGTCTAAAATATATTGTTTTTTAAGGTTTTTACCCCACAATGTTTATTATTTTTCCTGGAACTATAATTACTTTTTTAGGTTCGCGACCTTGTAATTGAGCAATAGTTTTTTCATGTGCCATTACTGTAGCTTCAATTTCATCTTTAGATAAGTCTAATGGCAATTCTAATTTAAAGCGCATTTTACCATTAAAAGAAACAGGATATTCTTTACTGCTTTCTACAAGGTGTGATGCATCAAACTTTGGAAAAGGAGCTGTTGCAATAGAAGTTGTGTGTCCTAATTGCTGCCATAATTCTTCTGCTATATGTGGTGCATAAGGAGAAACTAAAATGGCTAAGGCTTCTAAAATTTCTTTACTAGTGCATTTTTGACTAGACAACTCGTTTACACATATCATAAAGGTAGATACAGACGTGTTAAAAGAGAAGTTCTCTATATCTTCTGCAACCTTTTTAATGGTTTTGTGTAATGTTTTTAAGTTGTCTTTTGTTGGTGTAGCATCTGTAAATTTAGCGCCATTGTCATCTAAATATAAACGCCATAGTTTTTTTAAGAAACCGTGAGTACCTGTAATACCAGCAGTATTCCAAGGTTTAGATTGCTCTAATGGGCCTAAAAACATCTCGTACAAACGCAAACTGTCTGCACCATAATCTTCGCAAATACTATCTGGACTAACCACATTGTATTTAGATTTAGACATTTTTTCTACCTCACGCTTAACCTTAAAAGTACCATCTTCTTCAGTAATAAATTCAGCGTCTTTGTATTCTGGTCTCCAGTTTTTAAAAGCTTCAATGTCTAACTCATCTGAAGCATTTACGAAAGAAACATCTGCGTGTATTAATCTAAAAGAAACTTCAGAAAGTTCATTTTCAGAAATTCCTTTGCTATTTAAAACTTTTAAATGTTCCTTATATTTAGGATGTTCTGAATGCAGGTAGTTTGGACCGTCAAATAACCCTGCTGATTCATAAATTTGTAAACTTTTATCATTGTGAAGAGCTTCATACACAAAAGCACTTGTACCTGTAATCATTCCTTGGTTAATCAGTTTTTTAGCAAACTCATTTTTAGGAACAACGCCTTTATCAAACAAAAATTTCTGCCAAAAACGTGCATATAATAAGTGTCCGGTTGCGTGCTCACTACCACCAATGTATAAATCTACATCTTGCCAGTAGTTAATTGCATCATTAGAAAATATGGCATCTGTGTTATTTGGATCCATATAACGGTTAAAGTAAAAACTACTACCTGCCCAACCTGGCATTGTGTTTAACTCTAACGGAAATATAGTGTCATTGTTTATTTCACTATTGTCTACAACTTTATTTTCTTTAGTGCACCAAGCCCAAACGTTAGCGTTACCTAATGGTGGTTCGCCAGTTTCGGTTGGTAAGTATTTTTCTACCTCTGGTAATGTAATAGGTAAATGTTTGGCATCTATCATTTGTGGCATACCATCTACATAATACACAGGAAAAGGTTCTCCCCAGTAACGTTGCCTGCTAAAAACAGCATCGCGCAAGCGGTAGTTAATTTTACCTTTACCGTGGCCTATTTTTTCTAGCTCGTAAATGGCTAGTTTCATTGCTTTTTTATATGGTAATCCGTTTAAGAAATCTGAATTGGCAATTATAGTTTTTTCTTTATCTGCATAAGCTTCTTCAGAAATATCTACACCTTCAAAAACATTAGAGATATCAATATTAAAATGTTTAGCAAAATCATAGTCGCGCTGGTCACCACAAGGTACTGCCATAACAGCTCCTGTTCCGTAGCCGGCTAATACGTAATCTCCAATCCAAATAGGAATAAGTTTTTTTGTAAAAGGATGTTCTGCGTAAGCGCCAGTAAAAGCACCAGAAATGGTTTTTACATCTGCCATACGCTCGCGCTCACTACGTTTTGCAGTGGCTTGTATATAATCTTCTACTTCTTGCTTTTGCTCTGGTGTTGTAATAGTTGCAACAAGCTCATGTTCTGGAGCAAGAGTCATAAAACTAACTCCAAAAATAGTATCGGGGCGAGTAGTAAAAACATCTATTTGCTCTTTATGGTCTTTTACATTAAAAGTAACAGATGCACCTTGACTTCTTCCAATCCAGTTGGTTTGTGAGTCTTTTAAAGGTTGTGGCCAGTCTATTGTATTTAAATCATCTAATAAACGTTGTGCGTAAGCAGAAATACGCATACTCCATTGTGTCATTTTTTTACGAATAACAGGATGTCCGCCACGTTCTGACACTCCGTTAACAATTTCATCATTAGCTAGCACAGTACCAAGAGCAGGACACCAGTTTACTTCGGTTTCTGCTAAGTATGTTAGTCTGTATTGTAATAAAATTTCTTGTTGCTTTTTAGTGTCGTATGCTTGCCACTCATCAGCAGAAAAAACATTAATATCATCATCAGAAACAGCATTTACGGTTGCGTTTCCTTCTTTTTCAAAAACCTGAATTAAGGTAGAAATATCTTCAGCCTTATTGGTGTTGTTATTGTACCAAGAATTAAATAACTGAATAAATATCCACTGTGTCCATTTGTAATAATCAGGATTAGAAGTACGTACCTCACGACTCCAATCAAAAGAAAAACCAATTTTATCTAATTGTTCTCTGTACCTGTTAATATTTGTTTTAGTAGTAACTGCAGGGTGTTGCCCTGTTTGTATAGCATATTGTTCTGCCGGTAAACCAAAAGAATCGTATCCCATTGGGTGTAACACATTAAACCCTTGGTGTCTTTTATAACGAGCATAAATATCACTTGCAATATACCCAAGTGGGTGGCCAACGTGTAACCCTGCACCAGAAGGGTAAGGGAACATATCTAAAACGTAAAATTTTTCTTTGTCAGAATTATTTTCTGCTTTAAAAGTTTGGTTTTCTGCCCAATATTTTTGCCACTTGGCTTCAATTTCTTTAAAATCGTAGTTCATATGCTTGTCTTTCTAGACGTTATCTAGTGTTAAATACTGGGGCAAAAATAAGGTTAATCATTGAAAGCAGAAAGTGTATTGTTGTGCTTTTAAAGTCTATCTGTATAGAAAGTATTGTAATCCAAATTACTTTACTATTTTTACGTAATGTTTTAAGTTATGAGTAAATCTTTTGAACGTTATCAAAAAAGGAAATTAATTTCCTCTTATTTTTCTGTAGTGCTTAGTATAGCTTTAGTATTATTTTTACTAGGTATGCTTGGCTTATTGGTGCTTAATACCAAAAAAATGGCAGATCATTTTAAAGAGCAAATTACGGTTTCGGTATTTTTAAAGGACGAGGCAAAACAAGTAGAAATAGACCAATTGCAAAAAAGTTTAGCAATGGCAGATTATACTAAGCAGGCTATTTTTGTATCTAAAGAAGAAGCTGCCGAGCAACATACAGAGGTAATAGGAGAGAATTTTATAGAATTTTTAGGGTACAATCCTTTAAAAAATTCTATTGATGTACAATTAAAAGCAGACTTTGTATCGCCTACCCAAATTGAAGAAATAGCAGAAAATATACAAGCAAAAGATTATGTTGAGGAAGTAAGTTATGATAAACCCCTTATTTCTTTATTAAATGATAATGTAAAAAAAATTAGTTTGTGGATATTAGTAGCTAGTGGCATATTTGCATTTATTGCATTTTTACTAATTAACAGTTCTATACGTTTGTCTGTATACTCTAAGCGTTTTATAATAAAAACAATGCAAATGGTTGGGGCAACAAAACGCTTTATACGTAGGCCTTTTTTATGGACAAATATAAAGTTAGGAATGTTAGGTGCGCTAATAGCAATGATAGGTTTGGCTATAACTATATATTATGTAAACGATTTTTTTCCAGAATTAACTTTATTTCAAGATCCATTAACATTAGGGTTGTTATTTGCTGCAATTTTTGTTCTGGGTGTATTAATTTCGTTTATAAGTACATTTTTAGCTACACAACGTTTCTTAAATCTTAGGACAGACGATTTATATTATTAGATTTGCACTGTTAAAAATTAGATAAGGATTAAATTTTTTACAAAATGAAAAAAAATAGTAATACCACAGGAGAAGATTCTAAAAGAGAATTTATTTTTCAAAAGAAGAATTATATTTTTATGGCTGTAGGTCTTGCTTTTTTAACGCTTGGTTTTGTGTTAATGAGTGGTGGTGGTAGTGATGATCCAAATGTTTTTAATCCTGAAATATATAATTTTAGAAGAATTCGCCTTGCACCAACTTTGGTGTTAATTGGTTTAGGTATAGAGGTGTATGCCATTTTGTTAAATCCACACAAGAAGAAAAACTAAATTTTGGACATATTACAAGCAATTATTTTAGCAATTGTAGAAGGTATAACGGAGTATTTACCAGTATCATCTACAGGGCATATGATTATAGTTTCTTCTTTTTTTGGGATTGCCCAAGAAGAATTTACAAAATTATTTACCATAGTAATACAATTAGGAACAATACTATCTGTATTTGTACTTTACTTTAAACGCTTTTTTCAGAGTGTAGATTTTTATTTAAAGTTACTAGTTGCATTTATACCCGCAGTAGTTTTAGGTTTGTTGCTTAGCGACGTTATAGACTCTTTGCTAGAAAGTCCAATAACGGTAGCCATATCTTTAGTATTAGGAGGTTTTATTTTATTGCGAGTAGACCATTGGTTTGTAGACTCTGAAGAAAAAGAAATTACATACTTAACAGCACTAAAAATTGGCTTTTTTCAGTGCTTAGCTATGATACCTGGTGTTAGTAGAAGTGGAGCAAGTATAGTAGGTGGTATGTCTCAAAAACTATCTAGAACAGTAGCAGCAGAATTTAGTTTCTTTTTAGCGGTACCTACAATGTTAGGTGCAACTTTAAAAAAGAGTTACGACTTTTATAAGCTAGGATATACATTAACAGGGGAGCAGGTTAACTTGTTAATTATTGGTAACGTAGTTGGTTTTTTAGTAGCCTTATTTGCTATAAAAACTTTTATTGGCTACTTAAGTAAACACGGCTTTAAAATGTTTGGTTACTACCGTATTGTAGTTGGGTTAGCAATATTGGCAATTCACTATTTTGTATACCCATTAACAGTAATCTAATTTTTAAAGCGTGACAACCAAAGAGGAATTTTTAGAAGGGCAAATATTGCTTATAGATAAGCCATTAACCTGGTCATCTTTTCAGGCAGTAAATGCTTTAAAATGGGGTATTCGCAGAAAATTTGAACTAAAAAAAATTAAAATTGGCCACGCAGGTACATTAGACCCTTTGGCTACAGGTTTATTAATTATTTGCACTGGTAAATTCACTAAAAAGATACCAACACTACAAGGTCAAGTTAAAGAATATACAGGAACTGTAACATTGGGCGGTACAACACCATCTTATGATATGGAAACTGAAGTAGACCAAAGTTACCCAACAGAACATATTACAGAAGAGCAAATAAACGCTGCTACTGCTAATTTTATGGGGAAAATACAGCAAGTTCCACCCGTTTTTTCAGCATTAAAAAAGAATGGTAAACGTTTGTATGAGTATGCAAGAGAAGGGCAAGCTGTAGAAGTAAAATCTAGAGAAGTAGAGATTACAGAATTTGAAATTACAAAGATAAATTTACCAGAAGTAGAGTTTAGAGTAGTGTGTAGTAAAGGCACCTATATACGTTCTTTGGCCAACGATTTTGGTAAAGCATTGCAAAGTGGCGGATACTTATCTGCCCTTAGAAGAACCAAAATAGGTGATTTTAACGTAGATAAAGCAGTAACCCCTGCAGATTTTCATACCATAGTGTTGGGGATGCCTAAACCAAAAGAGTAGTTAAATCTATATTTTTTAAAAAGAGTATAAAATATTTTTTTAAAAAACGGGTTATTAGTTATATGCTTAAAGATAGTAGATACTTATCATTTTTAATCACATTCTTTTCTATGTCTATTGTAGTATTGTCTTTGTACAATATACACTTAGGAGCAAAGGAGAAGGAAGAGTATGTGGTAGAACTAGCAATGCTAGAAGAAGATGAAGAGTTAGAGGAGATGCAGAAAGAAGAAGAACAGCAGCCTACCCAACAAAAAGAGATTAAAAGCCATATGGCGTATAATGAAAAGGCAAAGCCAACCTATGGTAATCCAGAGCCTTTAAAAACGCTAGAAGAGTTAATGGAGGAAGCTAAGTCTGATGCAGAAAGCGACCCAAACTCCAAACTAATAAGTTCTGAAAATGGTTACGCAGCTAGTCTAAAAGAATTAGCAAAAAAACGAGAAGAAGCCAAGCAAAAGTTAGGTGAAAAAGATGCAAAAAAAGATGAGGTTTCTCATAACTTAGCAAAACGTAAAACATCTATTTCTTTTTCTTTAGTAAAACGAAATGCTTATGATTTACCACCACCAACATATACGTGTATAGAAGGTGGTAAAGTGGTTATAAATATAGAGGTAGATAGCTTTGGTAACGTTACAGATGCAGAATTTAATAAAAAGAGTTCTGGTACTAGTAATGGGTGTTTGGTAGATAATGCTATAGAGTATGCATTAAAATCTAAATTTAGTAACTCATCTAAAGAAAAGCAAAAAGGAACAATTACCTACCTATTCCAAGGCAAGTAATTGTGTTAAGTCTTCAATAGTATTTTGGCCTTTATCTTTATTGTACCAAACTTGTAAATCTTGTTTAAATTCTGGTGTTAAACCACCATTTTTAGCCTTAAAATCTTCAACAATTTTAGTTAGTTTACTAGGTCTTGGCCCCCAATCACCTATAACTTCTTGCGTGTCTTCATTAAAGGCAATAAGTCTAGGGATAGATAATGTGTTATTGTATAAAAAATGATTCATCAACTCTAGGTTTTCATCTCTAAGAATCACTTTTACATCAATATTAGGATTTTGATCTGCAAATTTTTGCATTACGGGCATAGATTGTGCAGCGTCTCCACACCAGCTCTCTGTTAAAACCAACCACGTTGTTTTGGCTTTAACTTGTTTTATTTTGCCAATAGTAGCATCGGGTAGTTTTGTTGTTTTATCTAAACGCTTCATACGTTTATCATTAAGCATAGTGTAATTTGCTAAAGCATCTGTTTGTACAATACCAGTAGATTTGTTGTTAGCAACCAAATTACGCATTAGTTCTCTATACTCTAAGTAAGGCATAGCAGAAGAGATTGCATTGGTTAATAATGTGGTTACTGTATTATTTATTGTGTTTGTAGAATTCATAACTAAAGGCTTTACTTTTTTATTCAAAAATAATATAGAAACTATTTTTATAAGCTGATAATCGTCATATTGGTAGTAGAAAATTATAAAAACTTACAATGTATATTGTTAAGATAAATTTAACAGAATTGCATTACAATTAGTTAACATAGTAGAGTAAACTTAAACTTTAAATAATAGATTTCTAACATAGAAAAAATAGATTTGATTTTTTTAATTGTTGATCCATTTTTTATGAAAAGTATACGACCAGATTTACGTGATTATGAAACATTTTCTCTTTATAAATTTTTAAAGGAGAAAAAGATGGATAGCTTAAATGAGAATGTTTTTGAGGTAGTTTTTGATAAAAATGAATATTTATACGAGCCGCCTAAAGTAGAAAACTATATTTATGAAATAGTAACAGGCGCTATAAAGCTGGGAGGGTACTCAGAAAAAGGAGATGAGTATACTTACGCTGTATTACACACAGGAGAGTTTTTTGGAAACTTAATGTATTTAAACGGTCAGTTTTCTGAGTTTGCTAAGGCATTAGTAGATGTAAGAGTTAGAGTATACGATTTAAATTTTTTTAAGAAAGAAGTAAAAAGTCACCCTATTTCTGCAGAATGGTTTTTTAGTTATTTAACCAAAAGGTGGTATATGGCAGAAAAAAAGCTTTGCAAAGTAAATGAAAGGTCTATTACAGATAAGTTAAACTTTTTAAAAACAGTATATAACTTTAATGTTTTAGATGCTAACGGTAAAGCTTATAATATACATTGTTTATTAACCCAAAAAGATAAGGGTGACCTTATTGGGGCCACCCGACAAACTATAGCTAATGCTTTAAAAAATAATCAGTTTGTTTTAGATAAAATACCTGGGTAGAGAATTCCGTCTTTTGCGGTAAAGTTTAATTTAAGTAACTCACTAATTACAGGAGCTACATCTTCTAGTCCTATTTTTTCTATGGTTTTACCCTTGTTAATGCCTGCTCCAAAAGCAACAAAACCAGTTTCTATTTCTTTAAAGTCCGGAAAAAAACCGTGCGTGCCTCCTCTTCTAGGAGATAGTATACTGCCATTGGACCTAGCAGACATTGCAATACCAGGTATTGGTGCTAAAGCTAATACAGCATTTGGGTCTGCACCAATTTTATCTAATTCTTCTCTGTTAACCACTCTAAATAATTTTTTAATATTATCAGGTAAATTATTTAGTTTGTTGCGAACTTTTTCAATCGTTTTTTTGTCTTTTTTATCCTTTACCATTAAAAATGCAGAAGCTCCAGATGTGTGAAAAGTAGCTTTCCAATTTCCTCTATCTTTTTTACTCTCCATTAAACCTTCTTCTACCAACCAAATATTAGGGTTTAATGCAGAATGTATGTCTACAAAACCGTGATCACCAGTTATAATAAATGTTGTTTTATTTTCTATGCCAGCTCTTTTAGAGGCTTCCATAATTTTACCAATAGCCCTGTCTACTGCAGCAATAGAAGTGTATACTTTTTCGCCATCTCTGCCTTGCTCGTGCTGAAAATGATCTACAGCAAATAAATGAATAGAAATAAAGTTTGGCTTGTATTTTTCAAGTGTATATGCCGCCATCTCTCCAATTCTATCTTCTCTATTTAGATAATCGCCATTAAATGTATTCTTATTTAATTTTCCCAATACTTCTTCTTCCATTTCAGCTAAAAAACCTTTAGGAGTTTCAAAATCTCGCATAGGTTTAATACTACCGTAATCTCCTTTTAAATACCAATATTCTGGTATGTTGTAGTTTACATCTGCGCCTACAGACACAGGCCAAAGAAAACTAGCGCTTGTTTTGTTAGCTTCTTTAACAGCGGTCCAAAGTGTTTTTGTTTTAATAAGATTGTTTTCCCAATACCAACGACCAGTTTGTCCTTTTTCTTCAAAAGGACTATTGTAGTAAATGCCGTGTTCTTTTGGGTAAGCACCTGTAATTAAAGTAGTGTGTGAAGGGTATGTTACAGATGGAAAAATACCTCTAACTCCTTTAGCAGATACGCCTTCTTTAACCATTTTTTTTAAATTAGGAGCCGGCCACTTCTCTTCTAAATAAAAATCTGGTCTAAAACCATCTACAGAAATTAAGATTACGTGTTCTGTAATTAACTTTTCTTGCGCCTCACAAATTTGAGAGGAAATTAAAAGGCTTAATAAGTATACAATTTTTTTCATATTATTTTTAAAATGAAGGGCTTGCTTAATTATTATTAGCAAACCCTTCTACTATTAAACAAAAATTAAAATTCTTAATTAAAGGTATATCTAGCACCCAATTGCAATCTCCAAGGAGTTCCGTTTATAGGCTCTGTTCCGCTAGAAGTTTGTACAGAATAATTATAGTTTTGGTTAGTTTGATCAAAGCCAGTTATTCTCATTAAGTTTCTATTGCCAAAGTTGTGAGACTGTCCCCAATCTTTATTTAGCATATTGGCAAAGTTGAAAATATCCATAGATAACTCTAAACCTTGTTTTTTATTTTTAGTTTCAAAACGCTTTTGCAATCTTAGATCTACAAATGCAGAAAAAGGGTTTTTTCCGCCGTTACGCTCAGCAAAACTTCCGTAACTATCTTTTAAATACTCTTTAAAACCATTTGGAGTTTCTGGGTCGTTTAGTATTTGGTTGTAGCCGTCTATAATAGTTTGTGGAGTACTTGGGTCATTAGGATCAAAAATATAAGCAACATCATTACTTAGGTTAAAGTCTCCGTTAGCACTAGTGTTACTATTTACTTTAAAAGTATATCTAGTACCTCCTTGGCCAATTACTTTTGCACCTAATGTAAAACCTTTCCAGGTAGGTGTAGCACCGTTTACAACAAGTTTAGTGTCAAAATGGTTGTCTGCAAAGCCATAGTTTAAATCTCTAGGATCTCCAGATACAGGTAAAAAAGTAGAGGTGTTAGCAACACAACAATTGTATGATGAGTTATCTTTAGATCTATTAAAAGTAACACTTGCGTTTACATAACCATCTTTCCCAATTTGTGCAGAGCCTTCTAAAACAAAAGCAAGGTTGTCTAACACACCATCAGAAGTCATTACTAAAGTTCTACCAACTTGGTTAGATATTCTAGAGTTTTTCCAGTCTACAGATCCGTTTTCTGTAATAGTATTTGCAGGTACAAAAACCTCTCTTCCTTGTTGTGTAACAAAGTAAGGTTCTTTAACTAAATTAGCTTCTTGGTATGTGTAATTATTTTTGGTATGGCTAAATAAAGTATTAAAGCCAAGACTATATTTACTGCCAAAAAAGTGAGTGTAGCTTAAGTTAGCTTTGTATGTTGTTGGTACTTCAAAATCTTTACCCACAGCATTTATTGTAGAAAAAGGAGTAACACCAGCAGGTACACCAGGAACAGTATTAGGGTTATTACGATATGATTGAAAATCTGGCGTAGGAACATTACTGCCAGTAACATCTATTGCGCCTAATAGCGTGCCACTATTTTGAATATTGTTTACTTGTGCGTAGTAGTGAGGTTGAGCAGAAAAAACGCCTCCTCCTAATTTAAATACGTCTTTATTTTCTCCTTTTAGGTTGTATGTAAGCTGAAACCTAGGTTGTATATTGTTGTAGTCATCTAGCTTCTCATCTGTACGTATACCTAATTCTTGGTCTACTACCGGATTGTATTCTGCAGCGTCTAAAAACTTAGTTGCATCCCAACGTACGCCGGCTACCAAATTTAAATCTGGGGTAATATCAAAATCTACTTGTGCAAATAAAGATAAATCTAAAACGGTTTGCTTAACAATAGGTAAACCTTGTAAAGGTACTTCTCTAGCGTATCTAGAAGGAGTTAAGTTTTCAAAATCATCTAAAGAATCAAAATAAAAACGACCATTTTGCTCATTAGAAAGTAATGTCTCTAATGACGTAATCATATTATCTGTACCAAATGTAAAGTTTGCATTGTCTGTATTAATGTAAGTAGTGTTTGTAAACTGTATCTGATTTTCTACATTAGTTTCAGGAGAATAACGTTGCCCACCTAACTGTACACTTTTAGTACTGTTGTTCCCGTTTGGTAAAACAGATGATACCTGTACTATTGCTCTTGGCATATTAGATGATGGCAGTTGTGAGCTAGGTGTGTAAGCCCTTTCTGCGTGTTGGTATTGAAACTTAAATTCGTTAGTAACAGTAGGACTAAACATAGAGCGTAAAGAAAGCATAGTACTATTTTCTTTAGATGCAAAATCTGAATATGTTTCTGCTAATTCTATGCTAGAGTTGTCACTAACACTAAAAGGATTATCCCATTTGTTGTATAAGTTACGTAGTGTAAGTCTGTGCTTGTCATTTATTTGCCAATCTAAACGAATAAAAAGGTTATTTGCTTCAGTTTCACGATCAAACTGACCAATTTGTTGTTGGTTACCCAAGCCGTATGAGTTTCTACCAATGCTTAAGTAGCGGTCTAAATTGTTTTGTGTTATGCCTAATCTATTCTCATCATCTGTACTTTGTATATCTGCAATATACCTAGGTTCTCCGGCATCTTGTCTTTCAAAAACAGCAAAAAAATGAAGTTTGTCTTTAACTATTGGTCCGCCTAAACTAACACCATACTGAGAATTGTAAAAATCTGCAGTACGCTCTTGTCCTTGAATGTTGTATTTACTTTGTAGGCCATCTGCTCTGTGGTAAAAGAAAGTACTACCTTTAAATTCATTAGTACCAGATTTGGTTACAGCAGAGATAGATCCTCCGGCTTGTCTGCCTTGTGTAACATTATAATCATTAGTAGAAACTTCAAATTCTCTAATAGCTTCTTGTGATATTGTGTAAGGTCCGCTACCAATATCGCCAGCAGTTAGTTGGTTTCTTGCATTAGTACCATCAATAGTTACATTGGTAGAAGTTCCTCTTTGTCCACTTAAATTATAGCTTCCGCCACCTTGCAGTGGAGATAAACTAGTTAAGCCAGTAAAGTTTCTTCCTTCAGTAGCAAGTTTTTTAATTTGGGTAGCTCCAATTTTTGTAGAAGCACCAATTTGTTCAATTCTTTTAGATAAACTGTTAGATGATACTACAACTTCATTTAATGTTGTAGAAGACTCTTGTAGTTCAAAATTAATAGTAACTGCATCACTTAAATTAAGCATAATACCTTCTCTAACAGATTCTGAGAAACCTAAGTATTTTGCCGTAACCTTGTATGGTCCGCCTAATGGAAGTTGTTGAAATTTAAAATCTCCGTTTTCATTAGTTAATGTACCAGAGATAAAGCCTGTAGAAATATCTTTTATTACAATTTCTGCACCCATAAGAGGTTCTCCAATGTTATCTTTTACAGAGCCTTTAATAGTTGCATTTGTAGCTTGTGAATAGGAGTTTAGTGAAGTTCCTAGTAAAATAAATAAAGCTATTACCCGTAAGTAATTCTTGTATTTTGTTTTCATTTTGTATAGTTTGTTATTTAATTGGCTGCAAAAGTAGTGGCAGCAACAAACTGAAAAATGTTAGTTTTTAACATTACTTACGGACTTAACCTTAAGTTTAATATTTGATAATATAGGAGTTGTAATGCTGAAAACTATAAATTTAGTTTTTTAATTATTTTTTGTGTGTTTGCAAGCATATTTTTGTTTGGTTCTTTAGACTTATTATTGTTTTAAATTAAATGAATTATAAAAATTTAAAATAAACTTACATACCTTTAAAACATATAACTAATTAAAATTATGGAAAAACATAGATGTGGTTGGTGTGTAGGAGATGACTTGTATGAAGCATACCATGATGAAGAGTGGGGAACTCCTGTAAAAGATGATAAATTGTTATTTGAGTTTTTAATTTTAGAAACTTTTCAGGCTGGGTTAAGTTGGATAACAATTTTACGCAAGCGTGAAAATTTTAGAAAAGCCTTTGATAATTTCGATTATAAAAAAATTGCAAATTACAAACAAGATAAAATAGATGTTTTGCTACAAGATGCAGGCATTATTAGAAATAAGCTAAAAGTGAACTCTGCTATAACCAATGCAGCTGCTTATATAAAAATACAAAAAGAGTTTGGTAGTTTTAGTGTGTACATATGGAGCTTTGTAAACAACAAGCCAATAAAAAATGCGTTAACTAATTATAAAGAAGCACCTGCAAACACGCCTTTGTCTGATGCTATAAGTAAAGACTTAAAAAAAAGAGGATTTAAATTTGTAGGTAGTACAGTTGTTTATGCTTTTATGCAGGCAACGGGTATGGTTAATGATCATGAGGTTAATTGCTTTAGATATAATGAAGTATAGTATGTTTAGATTAAAAAATATTGGTTTCTCTGTTGTTCTACTTTTTTTCTGTGTGATAACAGTTGCAGCTCAAAATAAAATAGAAAGAGAACACAGAATTTTAAAATCTCAGTTCCCAGAAATTAGTTACACCAAAGAATTGTTGGGTAATGATGTAAAAAAAATAAAATATTACAAAGAAATTGGTGCGCAAGAAGTTGTGTACAGAGCAAAATTTAAAAAGGTAAAATTGCAATATCAAATGCAGTATTCTGCAAATGGAGATTTACAAAATATAGGATTTAGAATAAAGCAAGTAGATTTTCCTTTTGAAGCTTTTACCGCCATAAATAATCAGTTAGTAGAATCTTTTGATCAATTTAAAATTAGAAGAATGTACCAGCAATATCCTGTAAAATCTAAAGAAGACGAAGATACTGTGTACAAAAGTGCTTTTATGAATTTAATGGTGCCAAATATGGAGTACAAACTATTGGTTAAAGGTAAAAAAGATAATAAAAAAGTATATAAAGAGTATTGGTTTTCTGCAACTGGTAAACTTATAAAAACAAGAAATATGTTACCAGCTAATTTTGATAGGGTTTTATATTAACGACTAAAATAAAAATATGAGAAATAATTTTTTAATGCTTGTTTTATTACTAACATTAATAAGCTGTGGTAATAGTGAGAAATCTGATCTTAGCAAGCGATTAGATATTTCTGATGCAAGCGAAAAGTATTTATCTGGCAATTCTGAAGTTGCTAGTCAGTTAATGGAAACTTATGTTTTAAGCGAAAAAGAGAATGAGTATGCTTGGGCACTTTTAGGTAATACGTATATTGATTTGGAGGAGGATGCTAAAGCTAAAAATGCCTTTGAAAATGCAGTAAGAGTAGATCCAAAAATGGAAGAAGCAATTACAGGTTTAGGAATTGTTGCTCGTATAGAAGGTGATTATGAAAAAGCAGCTGAGTTGTATGAAAAAGCAATAGCAATAAACCCTAAATACGCAGAGGCTTACTCTAGTTTAGTTGTAATTTATTTAAAGCAGAAAGAGTTTGAAAAAGCAACAGAGGTAGGAGTTAAAAGTTATGAGTTAGATAAAGGAAACCCTGTTATAGCAGCAAATTTATGCGTTGCCTTTCATTATGCAGGAGATTCAATTTCTAGAGAAAAATATTTTAATGAAGCCAAAATTAATGGATACCCTAATCTGGTAGGGATAAGAAACATTATAGAAGGTGAACTAACTGTTTTTGATTAGTTTATAATACTAATAAATTACATCCTCTAATATCAGAATTGTCAAACCTACCAATAATTTCAAAGCTTTGGTCAGGGTGTACTTTACCTAAATCTTGTGTGGCAATAAACGAGCAGGAGTTTACATTGGCTAAATCTATAATATTAATTCCGCCTGTTTTTCCTGTTTTTTGTAGTGTTAGCGGATCTTCTGGGTCTCTAGTTAGTACTTTCATCCACGGAGGAGTATTAAAAATACCATTTCCTTTAGAATACCCTTGAGAAAGTAACTCGGTCATTCCATACTCAGAATGTATGTTGGCAACGCCAAAACCATTTTTTAATTCTTGGTGTAGCTCTTCTCTAATTAATTCTTTTCTTCTTCCCTTCATACCACCAGTTTCCATAATAATGGTGTTTTTAAGGTGAAGTTTGTATTGTTCAGCAACATCTAATAGAGCAAAAGAAACGCCAATTAAAAGTACTTTTGTGCCTTTTTCTTCTAGTGATTTTAGTTTGGTAACCAGAGCATCAATATTATGCAAGTAAAAGCCGCTATCTGGGTGTTCACTTTTTTTAATAAGATCGTCTGCCATATATATTAAAGAAGATCCTTCTCGTTCTAAATAAGACGGTAGTAAAGCCAAAACACAATATTCTTTTATGTTACCGTAAAAGTGCTTAAACCCTTTTAAGTAACTATCTATATAAACTTGCACATTAGATACGTAGTGTTTGCTGGTGACCATACCAGTGGTACCACTGCTGCTAAAAGTTATTTGAGGAGTGGTATTATTTATAAGTACCTTTTTACTTTTAAAAAACTGAATAGGTAAAAAAGGAATATCTGTGTAATTAATTACGTTGCTACAATCTTTGTGTAGATGATTACAAAATTCCTGATAGACTAAATTATTGTTGTACTGAAATTTAAATACATCTAATGCCGTTGTATTAAAATCTTCTTTAGTCTGTATGTTAAAAATAGTTTCTGTATTCATTTTTACAAATAATAGTACAAAAGTAAGCAACTACTTAGTTGTAAAAAACAAAAAGCCCTAACAAGTTGTTAGGGCCTTTATGTGGTTGTTTGGGTTTAATTTTTATTTCACGACTAATTTGCGTGTCACTGTTTTTTTATTTTCTGTTACTTGCATTAAATACATCCCAGGAATTAACTTAGAAATATTTAATTGTTTAGCAATTAACCGTTGTTTTAAAACTACTTCGCCAAAAATATTATAAACAACAATGTCTTTAGCTCTGTTTTCTTTAGTAGTAATATAAACGGTTCTGTCCGCTACCGGATTAGGGTATAGTTTAAAATCTGCAATTTGGGGAATATTGCTATTTTGCATAGGTAAGTTAACTACCTTTTCTTGGGCAGAAACTAGCAAGCAAAACGTCATTAAAAACAAAATGTAGATTTTCTTCATTTTTTTTTGCTGATTTGGGATTAGCTGTGTAAATGTAGAGTAAGTGTAAGCTTAAAAATATTTAATGTTGTGAAAAGGGAATTATTGTAGGTTAAATCACCTTTTTTTAGTTGTTAAGAAATAAAATTTTGAAAAATGCGTTGCTCGGATGAACTGCAACTTTCTATTTAATAATAAGTTTACGTGTAGCAACTTTATCTTTTTCAAAAATGCGTATTACATATACGCCAGCATCTAAATTAGAAACATTTAACTCTTTGCCAATTAATTTAGTATCTAGTGCTTTTGTTCCTAAAACATCAAAAACTAATATTTTTTTAGGAGCATTTTTTTTAGTGCTAATGTAGATTTTGCCATTAGTCACAGGGTTGGGGTAAAGCTTTAAACCTTCAATATCAGACACCTTTTTAGTGTCTTGCCCAAAGGCAACCACTGTAGAAAAAGCAAAGAATAATACAAGGTATAATTGTTTCATATAAAGCTGTATACAATAAATATACTACAAATATACTAAACTGAAGCTTTTAACGTTGCAATAAATTTAACATTTTCGATAAACGGAAAAAACTTTTTTAAAAGAAAGAAAAAACCTCACAAACTATAAGTCTGTTTTAAGCATAAAAAAACCGCCTAAACTGTGTTTAGGCGGTTAATCATTTATTTTTTATGTCTCTTATAATCCAACTGTCCAACCGGTAGCCCAGTCAGGAGCATCAGCGCCATTACCAGCACCAGTTGCAGTACCTTCTGTGTAGAAGTCTTGTTTAGCACCTGTGTAATCAGTTTCAACAAATCCAGTTGCTTTAGCATCAAATTGGATGTTAGTAATTACTAAGTTACCAGCTTCAATTCTTGTTGCAGCAGGAGTATCAGAATCTTTTACAGATATTCCTTTGTTTACGCCACTAGTGTAAAAGTTGTCTATTGTAAAGTTTCCTCCACCTTCTTTGTAAAATAATGCCCCCTCTGTTACAGGACCAACAACAGTAATGTTACTTAATGTAGTTGTAGTTACAGGATTTACAGAAGCAGTTTCGTTTTTAAGGTTAGAGCCTTCTAAACCAGCTTTAGCAGAACCAGAAACATACCAGAATTCACCGTTACCATTCCATCCATCAGCAAAGTCAATACCATCATCACCAGCATTAGTAGAAACTAAATA
>NZ_JBDVAA010000182.1:0-35196 GCF_039943695.1 Cellulophaga sp.
TACACGGCAAATTAGGTAGTGTTTTAGTAGTTAATACTACAGAGAATACTGCTGCTTATGTAAAAGACATACAGCACGTGCGCAGAAGAGAAACAATTGCAATGACACCTGCAAACTCGCTTTTAGCTTTAAACTCACTTACAGCAGAAGCAGAGTATGTATATGAAGAAGAAGATATAAAGGCAGATAAGGCAAGTGTTTTAGCATCTATAAAAGACATTACCCGCGCAAGTACCAAACCATTAGTAGCCTCTAGCGGATTATCTATACAATATGCCATTTTAATGGGCTTGGTTAATAATGCGTTAGAAAACCATAAAGGAAAAGCTATAAAAATTATTGTACCACCAAACTGTTATGGCGGTACAAATGACCAGGCTAGGAGAGTAGCAGCTTGTTTACAAAATGTTGCTATAGTAGATTTGCCTGTAGATGGTGATAATGATATGGTACAAAGCGTACACACTGTTTTAGACGCTATTGCAGCAGAGGATGCAGTGCCTTTAATTATAGCAGAAATACCAACAAATCCACGTGTAGAAGTTCCAGATTTAATTGCGTTAAAAGATGCATTAAGCAAGGAGCGTAAAACACCATCTGGAGCAATAGCAATAGATCCTGTTTTTATATTAGATCAGACATTTTGCCCTAACGTACACTTTTTAGGAGAAGATGATGTATTATCTTCTGTTAGAATAATTTCTTTTGCAAGTGGCTCTAAATTTCCTAGTGGAGGAAAATGCACAGCTGGTTACTGTGTTGGTAATACTAAGGCAGCAGACTTAATGGAGAAAATAGAGTTGCATTTAACGCTTTGTGATAATGAAGCAACGGCATTGCAGTATAGTATATTGGCAGAACAATTGCCAAGTATGAACCAGAGAATTGCAGATGCGTATACAAATACGCGCGACTTTGTAAACTTTATACACGCTAATTTACCAGGAGCAAAAATTAACTTTGTGTCTAAAGAGTTAGCATCAGAAGGCTTTACACCGTCTGTTTTTTCTTTAGACCTACCAACAAAAGGTAATACAGAAGAAGAAAGAGAAACATACAAACGTGCATTAAATTTAAAACTGATTAATTTAATGATAACTAAAATACCAAACGAGAGTAAGTTTTGTGTTAGTTACGGACAATTAAAAGGGTGCTACTGGACCATACCAGCAACCTCTACACAAGGAACAACAAAAGAAGGTGATAAAGATTATATAGTACGTGCATCTTTATCTCCTAATTTAGACTTAGACCTACACAAACAAGTGTTTTTAGAGTTTGTAGCATCAATATAAAAACAGTTTAAAAACACATATATAAATCGTAAATTGAGAATTGTCTTAAGGCTTTCTCAGTTTACGATTTCGTTTTTTAATCAATGAATCTCAAAGTATCGGGACTTAAATAATTAATAGTATTAATTGAAGATAAATTTCACAATGTGTTCGTGAGTCTAGATTTTTTGGGATAGCTCACAAGATTTTTATTGTTTTTAAAGGAGTTCGTGAATCTATATTGTGATTTGCCTAGTGGCAATCTCAATCTGCGATTTCGTTTTTTTATCAATGAAAAAAATGAACAAAAGCCTGTTTTAAGGCAATGCCTCTTTTACAAACATTATTCAATAACACTAGCCAAATAACTAGCATCTTTTTGCACACCACCTAAAGTAGCAGAACCACGCGTATACATCCACGGCAAGCCAATAAAGTACAAGCCTTTAATATTACTAACACCACGTTTGTTTTTTGGGTAATTATCAGCATCTAATTCCAAACCTTCAATCCAGTTAAAATTAGGACGGTAACCCGTTGCCCAAACAATATTTTTAATGGTAGAAACCTTCTTTTTCTCAAAAAATAACATTTCGTTTAAAGCATCATTAGTTCTACCTACAGGAATAACGTTTTCTCTAGCTAAAATTTCTTTTACATTAGTGCCAATTACAGGTTGTTTGGCAGCATTTATACGCTTACCTAGCCAACTATATTTGGTAAAACTTAAAAAACCGGTAACTGTAAACCACCACCAAATGGTTTTACCTAAAAATTGTTGCGGAATAGATTTTACAGTGGTATCACCAGAAAAATAAACAGTTCTAGAACCATCTTTAGAGAGTTCGTTTAAAATTTGGTAACCAGAATCTCCTGCACCAACAACTAAAGCATCTCCGTTTTGTAATTGTTCTGGTGTTTTGTAGTAGTTGCTATGCATTTGTAATATGCTGTCTGCAAGTTTTGTATGGCAGGGCGGAGTGTACGGTATATGAAAAGGTCCAGTAGCAACAATAACATTTTTAGCTCTAATTTCTCCGTCTTTATGCGTAATAAAAAAACCTTTATTGGTTTTACGCACCGCAGTAACTAGAGTATTTAATTGTACCGGAATATTATACTCTTGCACATAAGTTTTAAAGTAATTAGCAACTTCAAACTTAGAAGGATAGTGCCCCTTAGGCGCATCAAATTTTAAACCAGGCAAATTATTGTAGGCTGTACAGGTAAAAAGCTTTAAAGAATCCCATCTGTTTAGCCAAGATGCACCAATTTGGTCTTCGCCATCTACAACTAAGAAATTCTTATTCATTTTTTTTAAATGATACGCCATAGCTAATCCTGCTTGTGCACCACCAATAACCACATAATCTAACATTAAATTGCGTTGTTTAATTTGTACAAAAGTAGCAACATTTGCAAGACCAACAAGGAAGTGCGTAGTAAAGCTTAAAACAATTACTTGTGAACAAATAGTATAGCATAAGAAATTAAAATTATAACTATCTATAAAATAAAATATGTCTAAAAATACTACGTTAATTAAAAAAGTAGCACGAAAATACTTTTTGTGCTTACGTTTATAGGTTCGCTATTTTAAACTGTAGACTTTAAATGTAATTTTAGCTTATAAATTATTAGATAATTAATTAGTAAACGTATGGGTTGGGATATAAGTTATCATCCAATTAATGAAAAGCAAATAAACAGTTGGTATTTTGATGTATTAGATAACCAAAACTTAATAAATACACTTGCAGAAGAACATAGTCTAGATGATTTTTACAAGGATAAATATATAGATATTATAAAAGTTGCATTAGAAACGAGTAAAGAAGATAGTTTTGATATGACACACGGCTATTATGTAGCTGTTGTACAGGGTTTCTTTAATAAATATTTTTACACTAGAGGAGCAGCTTTATCTTTTTTAGAACAACCATTTTTTGAAAAATACTATAAAAAATGGGATCAAATAATAGATCAAGACAAATACTCAAACAACATAAGCAATAGTATAAGTACTAATTATAGTTCTGGTGTTTATATACCAGCTAATATGGTTGTTCAGTTGTTACAGGATTATGATACAAACGCAGAAGTTAAAAGTGAACTAGATAATTTATTTTCATATGATAGAATTATAGTTTTTTTAAAGGCTTTAAATTATGCAAAAGAACACAATTTAGGACTTTTAGAAGCAACGGAAGTTGTAGAGCCTAACCCTATGGATTTAAATAAATCGGCTTGTTATTCTAATCTGTTTAACTGTGATCTAGAAGGTGCGTTGCTATACCAACAAGCAGCACTAGAACAACTTGCAGAAATAGAAAAAAAGGAAGGTTTGCCAGAGGGTCATATCTCATCTAAGGCAGAGTATGAGGTTACTAATATAAACCCAACAGAGGTAATTAACCCAAAAGAAGAAAAAGTAAAAAAGAGTTTTTGGAAGCGATTATTAGGTAAGTAGCCAATTGTAAGATTAATTAAAATTAAATAACCATATAAAGAAAAAATTATGTTAGAAAGATTACTATTAAAGCATTTAACTAAAAAAGGAAAAATAGGGTATTTTGTAGGTGTAGTGGTATTATTTGCCTTGTTGGCAGTTTACCTTTTTGGAATAGAAGATTACAGTATGGATCGTGGGCGTAACCCATTTTTTATAGGAATGATTATCATAAACCTATCTTGGGCAGGTGTTTCTTATGCTTTATGGAAAAAACCTAAAGAAGAAGAGAGTACAACTACTAAAGAAGAAGTTTTAAATAAATAGAACACAACAGTACTTAATTTATATTATAAACCTCAAAACAACATATTTTTGAGGTTTTTTTATTCTAGAACTAGTAGTAAGGAGTAGACAATTTTTCTATATTTATGAGCTAAACAACCACTAAAGCATTAATCATTACTAATGAGTTTATACTCTTTATACCCTAAGTTAAAATTAACACACCAAGATTATCTGGACTATAACACCTATTTTGTTAAACATACTAGTGACAGGGTTTCAAAAAACGACATTGAGTCTAGGTTGCGTTTTATAGCAGATAGTTACAACAAAAAACACGCTTTGCTAAGTGATGAAGCTATTTTGGCCATTAATAATAGAGTAAAGAAAAAACTAAAATCAGAAAAACGCATTTTTTTATCATTTGCCTTTGCTGCTATGGTATTGTTGTATTTTGGAATTAAATATTTAAAACCAGTTATAGGAGTAAGTGTTTATTATAATGTACCTGTGGTTGGTAATAATCCTTGGGAAATTATTCTTGTTGTGCTTATATTTTTATGCGCTTGGTGGTACGAGAGAAAGAATTATAAAAACAAACTTATAAGTGGCGTAAAAAACCAAATTATAGCAAGTGTAGAGACGTATATTGCTTCATCAGAATACCGTAAACAGCAACACAGTAACAAGCAACAGCATAAAGTAACTAAAAGTCGTAGATGGTAATTGGTTACACTATCTACTAAAAATACCCTGTGGTAATAACTTTTAATTTATCTATTGAGTAAGAAAATCAGTGTTAAGGTTTAGTGTTTTTATTTTGTAGATTTATTAGATTGCTTAATTTTCTCCCATTTCTGCTTGGGTAATATTGGTAAACGTTGGTAAACCTTCTGTAATACTACCAGCACCTTTTTTGTTTATTTTAAAAGTAACGTCTTTTGTAGTTGTAAAAAGTAATACCGAAAAAAATGAAGTTCTTAAGTGCTTTTGTATTATTGGAAAAGCCTCTTCTAATGTTAGTTTTTTTTCAATATCCTCGGTTTCTCTAGATCTGTAACGTAATTTAAGTAATACCATAAATCCGTCATCAGCATATACAGGACGCACAAAAATATTTTTTAAGTCTGGCTTACCAATAGTTTTAGCCATAGTTAATTTTGCAAAACGGTTTTCTTCAACACTCTCTTTTACTTGTTCCCAAAACTGAACAAAAACATCATTATACGGCATAAATTACAGCTAAAATTATAAGTTATTTAGGGTGTCAAAAGTACTACATATAATTCAATTCATAAATCTCAAATCATTATTAATAGCAGAATAATTTACACGCTTCTTTTTGTTTCACAAATGATTTAAGTCATATTATAAACAAATTTGCATACCTACTTTTACTACAAAATAAATTAGTATGAGCATTTTTAGAAACAGACCACAAGACAACTACATTAACGAGGCTAACTGGCAAGAGCTTTACACTTTAACAGAACATTGGAAATCTGACCTATTATTTTATAAAGACGATTTAAGATTTTTACATCAACTAATTAAAAAATATTTAGTGTGGATTTCTAAAAAAGAGAATTTAGATTTGGTTAAAGAAATTGAAGTTAGTTTGTTAGAAGTAGACCATCAATGTACCTCATTATTGGAGCGTACCACAAAGCATTTACATCATTTAACAGAGCTTATAGAAAACCCTTTTGCTTACGATTCTCATAAATTTAGAACAGAACACGGAGTTTTAGAGGACGATTTATCAAAATTTGTAAAAGACTTTAGAAAAAACAGAAAAGAAGTTTTTAGCATTACAGAATATATTATAGATGGTGAGCAATTGGTAAGGCAGTACACAGATTTGGCAGACTAATTAGTAATTTAAAAAGTAACAAGCTATGAAAAGTGTAGATGACATTTTAAAAGAAATTACAGATATAACTACAGAGATAGAGACCAATTACCCAGAGCTTTATCGTAATTTAGATGAAAACCCTATTACGCTTAAAGAAAATCATAGTTCGCATTTAAACAAAAAAGCGCTTCAAGATTATTTAGAGCGTTTAAAGCAACTATTAAAACATCATACCTAACAAATATGGTATAACTAATAAAGACAAAAATATGGGAGAAATAGCTACGTCTAATAGGCAAATTACATTGTATTATAGTTCTGAGTCTATTAGGGCAAAACAAACCTTAGCTTATGCAAAAACAGAAGGTTTTATAGTGCAAGAAGTAGACATTTTAAAAGAAAAACTTACTGGCATACAAATTATAGAGCTGGCAGATAGGTTACACATAACGGTTGCAGATTTGGTAAACCAGCAGCATCCTAAGTACAAGAAAAATTTTGAGCCTCATAACTTTTCTACCAACGATTGGATAAAGATGATACAACACAACCCTACTATAATGAAGCAGCCCATTGCTTTAAGAGGAGATATTACCATTTTAATAGAGACACCTACAGACATTCTTAAAATTTAACGCATTTTTAAATGAATTTGTATGACATAAGTCATTTTATATCTGGTATTTAGAGGTTACATTAGAGTGTAATTAAAAAACGCTCTACAATGAAAAAAATAGTTATTCCCACAGATTTTTCAGAAACAGCTATGAATGCCATAATGTATGCCATACATTTATTTAAGCATGATATTAGCCAAATAACAATAGTACACGCCTTTGCAGATGAAGTATATAAAAACACAACCACGTTAGATAGAGAAGATTTTGAGGAGTACAAAAATGCCTATCAACAAAAAATAGAAACAGCATTACAAAAAGAAGTTGCAGATATATTAGAAGCATCTCCCAACCCAAAACACAAATACACTTATGTCTCTTGCTTTGGTAGCTTGGTAGATGAAATAAACCAAATTGTAGAACAACAAAATGCAGACTTGGTTGTAATGGGCACAAAGGGCAAAACAAACAACCGCAATATAACTTTTGGTAGCAATACATTGCAAGTTATAAAATATGTAGAATGTCCGGTTTTAGCAGTACCGGTAGCATACCACAGAGAGTATCCTAAAAACATACTTTTTCCTACAGATTATATGCTGGCGTATAAACGCAGAGAGTTAAAGTTGCTAAGTACCTTGGCAAAAAACTACAGTGCAACGGTAAACTTCTTGTATGTGTCAGATTTTAAACCATCATCACACAGGCAGTTAGACAATAAAATGTTTTTAGATGCCACATTTAAAGACAACACCTGTACCAATTTAAAAACCTCTGGCACAGATATAACAGCAAGCATAAATAACACCATAGCAGCAGAAAAAATAGATATGTTAGTAATGGTAAACCGCAGACACTCATACCTAGAAAACATACTTTACAGTTCTACTATAGAAGAAATAGGGTTGCAAATTAAAATACCATTTTTAGTATTACAAAACCTTAATCGTTAGTAGTTTATAACTAATAATTATAAAAATAGGTTTGTTTTTTTATAGGTTGATGTGTTTAAGGTTTTAAAAAAGTAAGCACATATACCACAGTATTTTACAGTACCACACATTTAAAATTTTAACCATTTAAAAACCAGTTGTTATGAAAAAAAAGATACTATTACCTACAGATTTTTCGGCAAATTCTAATAACGCAATACACTATGCAATTCAGCTTTATAAAGAAGAGCAATGCGAGTTTTTTATACTACATTCTTGCTACGTACCAGGTTATGCCAAAAGCAACCTTTTAAGTTTAGATAATGTAGACCAAACTTTAACGGCAGCAAAAGAAGCAGCAGCAGAAAAAATGGAAGAATTAAAAAAACAACCTCCGTTTAACGTTACAAATACCAACC
This sequence comes from Cellulophaga sp., assembly GCF_039943695.1. NCBI lineage: Bacteria > Pseudomonadati > Bacteroidota > Flavobacteriia > Flavobacteriales > Flavobacteriaceae > Cellulophaga > Cellulophaga sp. Next base: position 7,832 of record NZ_JBDVAA010000182.1, read on the forward strand.
ATACTTTTGAGTATCTTATAAAAATTGGCGACCTCACAGACAACCTAAAAGAGACCATAAAAAGAAATAACATTGCATTGGTAGTAATGGGTACAAGAGGAGAAACAGACAGCAAACACCTAATTTTAGGGAGTAATGCCGTAGTAACTATGGAAAAAGTTAGGGCTTGCCCAGTACTAGCCATTCCGGGGCATATTGCATACAAAGCACCATCAGAAATTGTATTTCCTACCAGTTTTAAAACAACATATACTAAGGCAGAGTTGGCAACTTTGGTAGAAATAGCAAGCCTAACCAATGCACCAATACGCGTATTATATATACAGAAAAACTTAGATTTTAGTAATAAACAAATAGAAAACAAAGCACTATTAAATACAATACTAAAACCAACAACATTTACACACCATAAATTATACAGCCAAAACCTACACAATGGCGTACGGTCTTTTGTGCAGAGTAGAGATAGCGGTTTAATAGCCTTTGTAAATAAAAAGCACAATTTTTTTGGTAGTATATTCTCTAATCCAATGGTAAAAGACCTAGGTAACAACACCAATGTGCCCATACTAGCATTACACAATTTAATAAACTAAAGCAACCCCATATATTTAGTTTAAAAGCCCTTTTTGGGCTTTTTTGTGTTTAATAGCCAAGTATATCCCTAATTTGGGTTTTTATTGCCTAAATTGTGTACAACACACAAACACTAAGTATACCCAGTACAATTATAAAGCACAATTATGAAAATAAACCTATTATCCTGTGATGCTCAAAGACCAGACAAAAGAGCTATAGCCAAATGCATAATAGAAATTTCTGCAACAGATAACTCTTTAGCCAATGAGCTAACAGAAATACTTTTAGAGGGCGATGCTGTAGACATAGAAATAGAAGATAAAAATACAGGCTCTGCCCTAAGAGCATTGCGTAAATTAGATATAGATTACGAGATTGTAGAGTAATAAAAATATTAGACACTAAAAAAGCCATTGCAAACCATTGTAATGGCTTTTTTTATGTTTTAATTTATACTAATTAGTATTGTTATTTGCGTTTGATAATTCTTACAAATACAGTTGTTTTACTAAGTGATAATGATAGTTAATACATTTTTTTATATTTTTTAAATTAGGCTATTTACTTACAACAATTGAAAAAGATAGACGTTCATAAATTTACACCTTGTAACTAAATAACAATGCAAATAACACTAATTATTGCATTTTTTATTTAAAAATAAACATAGAGGTTGTAGACAAAAAACTAAAAATTTTAAGAGTATAATCTTGAGCCAAATTTAATAATTAACCTATAATGAGTACTTTTTTAACCAAAGATGACCTTAATAATGCTATTGATGATGTAATAAGTAATGCTAAAAAGTTTATAGTAATAACATCACCTTTTATAAAGCTAGATGATCATTATAAAGAACGTTTCAATTTAATTAAAAATAATCGAAATATTTATCTTAGAATTTTATTTGGTAAAAATGAGGACAATCTTTATCGAAGTATGAAAAGTGAAGACTTAGATTACTTTAAGTCTTTTCCAAATGTATCTATTATTTATGAACCAAAGCTCCATGCTAAAAGTTATATAAATGAATCTGAAGGTATTATAACTTCAATGAACTTGTATGATTATTCTGCTATAAATAATGTTGAATATGGCGTTTACTTTACTAAAAGTAAGCTAACAGATAAGTTATATCAGGAGCATGAAGATTACCATTATGAGCTTTTAGAAGATAGTGCTCATTGCATTTACATAAAAAGACCAGTTTTTAAAACAACTCTGTTAGGACTAAGTAAAAATTATTTAAGATCAGAAGTATTACTGGACTTGTTTTCATCTTTTGACCCAAATAAAAGAGGTTATAAGCGTATTGTTTACCAAGATATAGATGTTGCGAGCTTAGATGATAACGAGGTAGTTCCTCATTTAAAAACAAGATCAGAAAAAAGAGAAGAAAAAGTTAAGAGAAACGTAAAAGTAGTTAATCCTAGACCTAATAATACTAATACAGCAACTAATAAAAAACCAAAAGGTTATTGTATAAGAACAGGTTCAGAAATACCTTTTAATCCAGAACGTCCATTTTGCTACAATGCTTTTGTAACGTGGAATAAGTACGGAGATGAGAATTTTAAAGAAAAGTATTGCCATTTCTCAGGTGAACCCTCAAACGGTGAAACCTGTTTTGCCAAGCCAATTTTAAGAAAAAATTGGAAAAAGGCTAGAATTTATATTTAATCTATTTGTCTTTACGGAAAAGCGTAAAACAGCACCAAATTTATTTCTCATATTTGGTGCTGTTTAGTTTTAAAATTTTAGCTGAATTAGATACCTTTAAAAATTAAAACAAATCAAGTTTTACAACAATGTCCGAAGACCAAAAACAACAAGTACTAAAACAAACCCTGTGGAATATTGCCAACGACCTACGTGGTAATATGGACGCAGACGATTTTAGAGACTATATATTAGGCTTTATTTTTTATAAATATTTAAGCAGAAAAATGAAACTCTACGCCAACGAAATTCTAGAACCAGATGGTTTAAGTTACAATACCGTAGAAAGTCACGAAAAAGCCGAAGAATTATTAGAAGCTATTCGTTATGAAGCATTAGACAAACTAGGCTATTTCCTTAAACCAAGCGAGTTGTTTAGCGAGCTAGCAAAACGTGGTAACTCTGGTAACAAAAACAACTTTATTCTAGGCGATTTAGCAAACGTGCTAACTAGCATAGAGCAAAGCACAATGGGAAGCGAAAGCGAAGACGATTTTGGAAACCTGTTTGAAGACCTAGATTTAACAAGTTCTAAACTAGGTAAGACCGAAGACGCCAAAAACGAACTCATAGTAAAAGTACTAACCCATTTAGACGGTATAGATTTCGACCTAAAAAACTCAGATAGCGATATCCTTGGTGATGCTTACGAGTATTTAATTGGGCAATTTGCCTCTGGAGCAGGAAAAAAAGCAGGCGAGTTTTACACACCACAACAAGTCTCTAAAATACTAGCGCAATTAGTAACCACAAATAAAACCAAACTAAAAAGCGTGTACGATCCAACCTGTGGTTCTGGTTCGTTATTATTACGTGTGGCAAAAGAAGTTAAAGAAGTAGGCGAGTTTTACGGTCAAGAAAGCAACCCAACAACCTATAACTTGTGCAGAATGAATATGATAATGCATGACGTACACTACAAACGTTTTGATATTTATAACGAAGACACCTTAGTAAACCCAAGCCCAAAACACAAAGAAGAACGTTTTGAAGCCATAGTTGCCAATCCGCCATTTTCAGCAAACTGGAGCGCAAGCCCATTATTTATGAGCGACGATAGGTTTTCGGCATACGGTAAACTAGCACCAAAATCTAAAGCAGATTTTGCCTTTGTGCAACACATGGTACACCAATTAGACGATAATGGTACCATGGCATGTGTATTACCACATGGTGTGTTGTTTAGAGGTGCAGCAGAAGGACATATTAGAAAATTTTTAATAGAAGATAAAAACTACCTAGACGCTGTAATAGGTTTGCCAGCAAACATATTTTATGGTACAAGCATACCAACCTGTATTTTGGTATTGAAGAAAAAGCGAGAGCAACCCAAAAACATACTATTTATAGACGCCAGCCAACATTACGAGAAAGTAAAAACACAAAACGTATTACAAGACCAGCATATTAATGCTATTGTAGAAACCTACAGAAACCGAGAAACCAAAGACAAATACAGTTACGTAGCCACTTTAGACGAGGTTAAAGAAAACGACTACAACCTAAACATACCACGTTATGTAGATACTTTTGAAGAGGAAGAACCTGTAGACTTAAAAGCAGTTTCACAAGAACTAAAAGCCTTGGAGGCAGACATAGCAAAGACTGATGCCACCATTGCAGACTTTTGCAAACTGTTAAACATTGAAACTCCTTTTTAATGGCAACACAAAAAGAAACGTCATTGCGAGGCACGAAGCAATCTCATGACGCCAACGATAACAACAAACAGATTGCTTCGTCCCTCGCAATGACACACGCAAGAGTACCCAAACTACGCTTTAAAGAGTTTGAAGGTGATTGGGAAAAGAAAAAATTTGGAGATATAGCTATCAAAGTAGGAAGTGGAAGTACACCAAGAGGAGGAGTTGAAGTTTATCAAAATTTTGGAATTCCTTTTATTAGAAGTCAAAACGTTGTTAATGATAGGTTAGTTTTAGATGAAACTTGTATTTCGGAAGAAATTAATTCAAAAATGAAAGGTAGTATTGTTAAGCCTAAAGATATATTATTGAATATTACAGGAGGTTCCATCGGAAGAAGTTGTATTGTTCCTGATGATTTCACAATAGGAAATGTAAATCAACATGTTTGCATCATTAGGTTAAATAAAAATAATAGTCCAAAATTTATTCAATCTTTTATTGCTTCTTATAAAGGTCAAAAGTTAATTACTCAAGGACAAACAGGAAGTGGAAGAGAAGGATTAAATTTTCAAAGTATAAGATTGTTTAATACTCATATTCCCAACCTCCCAGAACAACAAAAAATAGCCAATTTCCTAACAGCAGTAGATACCAAACTACAGCAACTCACCACAAAAAAAGAAACTTTAGCGCAATACAAAAAAGGCGTTATGCAACAACTGTTTAGCCAACAACTGCGTTTTAAACCTGATGGTGGTAGTGCGTTTCCAGATTGGGAAGAGAAGAAGCTTAAGGAATTTATTTCTGACTTTATAGTTCCAATGAGAGATAAACCGAAGGATTTGAAAGGAGAAATTCCTTGGTGTAGAATTGAAGATTTTGATGGAAAGTATTTGTTTAAATCAAAATCTAATCAAGGTGTTTCAATTGAAACTGTAAAAGAAATGAATTTAAAGGTTTATCCAATAAATACTTTATTAGTTTCTTGTAGTGCGAATCTTGGATTCTGTGCAATAGTCAAAAAAGAATTAATAACGAATCAAACGTTTATAGGTTTAGTTCCTAATCCAGATAAAATTGATGTCGATTATTTATTTCATATAATGAAATTATCAAGTAGAAGATTGAATGTTCTTTCTAGTGGTACAACAATTTCATATTTATCTAGAAAACAATTTGAAAACTTTAAAATTAATTATCCAAGTATAAAAGAACAAAAAAAAATAGCTGCTTATTTAAGTGCTATAGATACAAAAATAGAAGCAGTACAAACGCAAATAAGCAACACGCAAGCGTTTAAAAAAGGCTTGTTGCAGCAAATGTTTGTTTAAGATATGGAGAGATCAACGGTAATAGTAAATGGTGTAACTACATTAATTTCAGTTAGTAATAATAACACTTTTAATGACACTCGTTTTGAATGTAGCGTTAATGTTCCATTTAAACAAGATTCAAAAAATGCAGAACTAATTCTTGATGAATCTAATGGAGGTAGTGTATCACTCAAAGGTTACAGTATTACATTCGATGATTGTACATTCGCTGTGAGTGTCTTTATGTCTAGTGATAATAATAAAGATTGTGTAATAACTTTTTCTAATTGTATTTTCGAAAATGATGTTTTAGCAGAAGATGCTGTATTTTATGGTAAAGTAAGGTTTAGAAATTGCCATTTTAAAGGCAATGTAAATTTTAGAAATACAACCTTTAATAATCTTGTTGACTTTTGGAGTTCTACATTTTATAAACCTACTACATTCTATAAAACAGACTTTAAAGATATTATTGTTTTTTCTGCAGTTAACTTTAAAGAGAATGTTTTGTTTACATACTCTTTAATAGAAAAGTTAATGATTTTAAGAGGTACATATCCTGAAAAAGGTTTTGATATTTCTCTAGCTATCATTTCCGGAGAATTAAGCATTTTTGATTTCAAGTTTGATGACTATAGTAGTTATGGTGAAATTTATAAAGATTTAGGGAAAGAAATAGATGATAAAATAAGTTATCAAAGAGCTTATGAAGTAGTTTATGAGAAGTCAGTCTCACGAGAACATAAAATACCAATAGAGAATAAAAGAGAAACCTATAGGATTTTAAAAAACCAGTTGGAATCTCATAAAAATTATATAGACTCTATTCCATTTAGAGTAATGGAAAACAAAACCTTACTAAAGGAGTCTTGGAAAAAGCTTTGGAATGGAGTTAATATAACTAGGTCGTTTTCAAACATTATAGTGTTGTCCTTAAATGCAATTTCTAATTGGTTTGGGTCGTCTTACATTATTGGATTGCTATTTACAGTAAGCATTGCTGGATTGTTTTTTAGCTTATCGTTAAATCATATTGGTAATTATGAGTTTACATCAACAGTAAGTGATTGGGAATGGCGTTATTTTGTACAGTTTTTAAACCCAACACACAGGTTTGATTACATGAAATTAGTAGATGTAAATCCTAGACAATGGTTTTTTATTTGGGATTTTATAGGTCGCATTTTTGTTGGTTATGGTATTTATCAAACTATTACAGCTTTTAGAAAATATAAATAATGAGTTTACCAAAAGAGTTTTACATAGTAATTTATAAAGATGAATCAATTGAAAGAATTGAGAAACTAACAGATGTATTTCGAGCTGATGTTAAATTAGTTTTCAGTGCAAAATGCAGAAAAGTAACAGCTCACAATACTTTTTATAATTACGAAGTGATGAACAGTAAAGGTGTCGCTTATAAAAATAATAGTTTTACTTTTAATGGTATTAAATGCCAAATTAATAGTCAAGAACAATGGAGGTCTATAATAAAAGATAAGGGTTGTGACGTTTTATTATCTTTTGATGTAAAAGATAAATTAGGAAATATAAAAGAAATAAAATTTCATAACTCTGCTGATAAAGTATTTGCTTTTAAAGCACTACTCATGTATCTTACTTTATTAAATAGAGTTGCTACACATCAAGGTGCTTTAGAAGTTTCTAATTTGCGAAAAGAGGTCAATGATTTAAAAAGAAAGTTAAATCGATTAGAAAAATAAGGTTTATGTCAAAACAATCTGAAGCACAACTAGAACATAACCTAATTAAACAATTAGCAGGTCTAGGCTACCAAAATGTAACCATACAAGATGGAGACGCTTTAGTATCTAATTTAAAAGTACAATTAGAAGCGTTTAATAAAACGGTGTTTTCTACCAAAGAGTTTGATACTATTTTAAACCACTTGGCAAAAGGTAATGTATTTGAAAAAGCAAAAACCTTACGCGATAGGTTTAATATTACCAGAGACAATGGAGACAGTTTTTATGTACGCTTTTTTAATAAAGAGGATTGGACAAGTAATTTGTTTCAAGTCACCAATCAAATAACTCAAGAAGGCACTTATAAAAACCGTTACGATGTAACGTTGTTGGTAAACGGTTTGCCACTAGTACAAATTGAGTTAAAACGTCGTGGTTTAGAAATTAAAGAGGCCTTTAACCAGATTAATCGCTATCAACGTCATTCATTTTGGTCTAATCATGGTTTGTTTCAGTATGTGCAATTGTTTGTTATTAGTAATGGTGTAAATACTAAATATTTAGCCAATAATAAATTACAGTCTGTTAAGCAAACGTTCTTTTGGGCAGATGTAAATAATAAAAATATTACAGATTTAACAGCGTTTGCTAGTTCGTTTTTAAACCCAAACCATTTGGGTAAAATGATTGCGCAATACGTGGTGCATAACGAAACACATAAAATACTTATGGTTTTGCGTCCATATCAGTTTTATGCCACAGAAAAGTTAGTAAATCAGGTAACTACAAGTAATGACAATGGTTACATTTGGCACACAACAGGTTCTGGTAAAACGTTGACGTCTTTTAAAGCAAGTCAGATTATTATGGACTTGCCAAACGTACACAAAGTGGTGTTTGTAGTAGATCGTAAAGATTTAGATTATCAAACCATGTTAGAGTTTAATAGCTTTAAAAAAGATAGTGTAGATGTTACAGACAATACGCAATCTTTAGTGAAGCAGTTAACAGACGATTCTAAATTGGTATTAACCACAATACAAAAACTAAACAATGCCATTTCTAAAGCGAATTACGAGAAAAGCTTAACACATTTACAAGATAAAAAAGTAGTTTTTATTTTTGATGAGTGTCATAGAAGTCAGTTTGGAGATACACACAAAAAAATTACCGAATACTTTAAAAGTAGCCAACTCTTTGGGTTTACGGGAACACCAATTTTTAAAGACAATGCCTCTAAAAACGATTTAGGAAAGCGTACCACCAAAGATTTATTTGGTAATTGTTTGCATAAATACGTGATTACAGATGCTATAAAAGACCAGAATGTATTGCGTTTTGGTATTGAGTATATTGGGAGATTTAAACAAAAAGGAAATACCTTAATAGATATAAAAGTAGAAGCTATTGATACTACAGAGGTATTTGAAGATGAAAAACGTTTAGAAAAAATTGCAGATTATATAATTGCGTATCACAATAAGAAAACCTTTAGTAAAGAGTATTCGGCATTATTTGCAGTGAGCAACATTGATACGTTAAAGAAGTATTACGACATTTTCAAACGTAAAAAAGAAGCTGGCGAACATAATTTGCGTATTGCAACTATATTTTCTTACGGAACTAATGAAGATGACGAAGATGCTCAAGATTATATACCAGGAGAACAATTGCCTCAAGCAGCAGAACCGCAGGCGGAATATAAAACCAATCATAGTAGAGAAAAGCTAGATCAATACATTACGGATTACAATCAAATGTATAATACTAGTTTTTCTACAAAAGATAGTCAGCAGTTTGAAAACTATTTTAAAGACATTAGTAAGCGTTTAAAAGAACGTGAAAAAATAACGTTTCAAGACAAAGATCGTTTAGATATGGTTATTGTAGTTAATATGATGCTAACAGGTTTTGATGCTAAAAAGGTAAACACTTTGTACGTTGATAAAAACCTAAAGTACCATAGTTTAATACAAGCGTTTTCTAGAACTAACAGGATTTTTGGCGAACAGAAGTCGCAAGGAAATATTTTATGCTTTAGAAATCTTAAAAAAGCAACTGATGAAGCAATTACTTTGTTTTCTAATAAAGAAGCAATAGAGGAAATTATTTTGCCACCTTACGAAGCTATTGCAGAAAAATTTGATGACGCTTTAAAAAATCTATTAGAAATTGTGCCAACGTTTCAAGAGGTAGATAATCTACCAAGCGAAACTCAAGAGTTAGCTTTTATACAAGCCTTTAGAAGATTGCTTCGTGCTAAAAACGTATTAGAATCGTACACAGATTTTGATTGGGAAGATTTAGGTATAGACGAGCAAACCTTTGAGGGTTACAAAAGCAAGTATTTAGATTTACACGATAAGGTTAAAAACGAAAGCCAAAAGCACAAAACTTCTATTTTAGATGATATTGATTTTGAATTAGAACTCATTCATCGTGATGAGATAAACGTGGCCTACATTTTACAATTATTAGTAAAACTAAAAGATGCCAAATCTAATGCTGCAAAAGTACAGAAAAAAGCAATTATAGATATGTTATCTGGTGATGTAGAGTTACGTAGTAAACGCGAGTTAATAGAAAAATTTATAGAAGAAAACTTACCACATATTAGCGATGTAGATAACATACAAGACGAATTTGAACGTTATTGGCAAGATGAAAAAGTAGTAGCTTTAGCCAAAATATGTGAGGATGAAAAGCTAGACAAAGCACAGTTTAAAGCATTAATAGAAAGTTATACTTATAACGGTAGAGAACCATTACGAGATGATATTTTTAAATGTTTAGATAATAGACCAAGTATATTACAGGCACGTTCTATAGGAGAGCGTATTTTAGACAAAATGAAAGAATTTGTGCAAGTTTTTATTAATGGAATGACAGGGTAGTAGTTTATCATTTTAAATATGTAATTAATAAAACAACCATTTAAAACAGCAAAAGTTTAATATTTTTGCGGTATGAATAATAATTTTGTGAAAGAATACTTTGGTATAGGCATACAAAACGGTAAAACGCCAGAGAATTTAGGTGTTTTATGGCGTACAGCACAAAACTTAGGCGCTAGTTTTATTTTTACCATAGGCAACAGATATGCAAAACAAGCTTGTGACACACACAATGCGGTAAAATCTATACCGTATTACCATTACAATACGTTTAAGGATTTTAAAAATAATATTCCTGTAGGCACCAGAATAGTAGGAGTGGAGCTAGATGATACTGCGGTAGATTTAGAAACCTTTGAGCATCCTAGACGCTGTGTGTATTTACTAGGAGCAGAAGATCACGGTTTAAGCAAAGAAGCCATAGAGGAGTCGCACTTTTTAGTAAAATTTAAGTCTACCTTAAGTTTAAATGTAGCAGTTGCGGGCAGTATTGTACTTTATGACAGACAACTTGATAAACCAAGAAGTTAATTTTTATTTTTTTTGAGGTCTAAATTTTTAAGAAACAAAGAGTTATCTAATATGCTAATGAAAATTACAGAAAAAAGCACAAAATAGTTTTATAGAATAAAAAAAGGTTCTTATATTTGCACCCGCATTAAGGGAATAACCTTATGAGACACTTGGAGAAATGGCAGAGTGGTCGAATGCGGTAGTCTTGAAAACTATTGAGGGTCACACCTCCGGGGGTTCGAATCCCTCTTTCTCCGCAAACAAGCGCAAAGCTTGAAAACAAAAAACCGCAGAGTTTACTCTAGCGGTTTTTTTGATTTTAAGATTTAGGCATTTGCAAAATGCCGTAAGAGGGATAACGTAGTAATCCCTTTTGCTTGTGTTTTAGTGTAGTTTGTTAGGGTTTAATGCTTGCTAAGGATACTAATCTGGGATGCACACAGTGAATCCTAATTAATTAAGATTTTAAGATTTAGGCATTTGAAAAATGCAGTAAGAGGTATAGAGTATTTTGTATATTATTTACTAAGCTCTATTAGTTCCCATTCGCCATTGCTCTTTTTAGTTAGGTAAACATCTACATTAACATCTTTATCATTGCCAATTACTTTTATTCCTAGTAGAGCCTCACCATAGCCGTTAGTCATATTAATGCTCCCTGTTGGCATCATACCATAGTCTTTTATGCCTCCAGTTTCAGATTGAATTTCTTCATTTTTTTCAATTTCAATAATAGCAACCTTATAAGCGTCAGAGTTTTTCATTACAGAGCTAACAAAGAAAAATATAAATATAAAAAAGGTAAATCCTGTTGCTACTAATGCTATTATTCTTGGTAGTTTTGATGGTTTGTTAGGGTTTTTAACTACAATTGCTTTTGCTGTTTTATCTCCTAATCTTTTTTTATTTTGATTGGTAGCAAGAACTATAAATTCTACTGGCCAAATAACTAAAAATAAGTTTCTAGTTAATAACCTTCCAAAAGAAGGAACCTCAGAGGGGTTATTTTCATCACGAACCATAATTCCCATGATCCATTTACCAGGACTAATGCCTTTTATAGTATCTTTTGAAAAGTAAATTAATAAGCCAATAACCATAGATGGTAACATCTTAAACAAAATGTTGCTAAAATTGGTTTCGTTTATAAAATCCGACCCAAGTGATAAAAAAACAATACTTACAATTAAAAATGTGAATAAACAGTGATCAATAGCAAATGCAACTATTCTTCTTTTTCTGCTAGATAAATTATACGTGTTTTCTAAATTTTGATTCATCGGTTGGTGGTTATTATTTATGATTGGGTATGCTAGTAAATGTATAAACTATTTAAAACTAAAAAAAGAGATAATGACAATTACCTCTTTTTTTTAGAATTATAAGTTATGTTTTGTGTTTATGTATGGCACTGCTCGCACTTACCTTGTAAAAGTACTTGTGAAACATCTACAACCCTGTTAGGTATTTTGGGTATTACAACATCTGCAGGCAGGCAGTCTACCTTACCACAATTAGAACATTGAAAATGTGGGTGGGCATCTGAATGATTGCTAGATGAACATCCATTACATTTTGCGTACCATTTGTGACCGTTTTTGCCTAAAAACGAATGTAAATAACCATCATCTTCAAACTTATCTAAAACACGATAAATAGTAGTTTTATTCATTTGAGCACTAAAACGCTCAATTAAAGTAGTTACAGAAATTGCAGCTGAACTTTTATCAAATTCATCGTGTAATATTTTAACCGACTTTGTTTTTCTTACAATACCCATAGTACAAAAATAATGCAACTGGAATGCAAAAAAAAGAATCTACTTAGTTTTAACTTAATTAATACCTAGCATAGTACTACTTAGCGGTAAAATTAATCTACTATTTTTATATCTATAGAGGTTCTAGATTGCCAACCTGTTTGGTCTGTTACAGAATAAGCACAGTGGTAATCACCTGTATCAATATCGTCCGGAATTGTTAAGCTTACGTTTATTTCATAACTGGTAGAAGCTTCAGGAACCGTAAAGTTTTCCATATAAATAAAAGGGTTTATGGGATCTTTAATAGGTTCTAAATTACATTCTCCCTCTTGGTCATCATGGGTATGATGATCAAAATTATTATGAATATCTAAACTATAAGAAGCCAAAGCTTTGTTGTCTGTAACCTGAGCTCTAAAACTATAGGTTTCTCCTTTTACTAATTGCACACACGGTTGCGGAAAACCTTGAGTGTAATTAATACTAATTGTTGGTTTTTCTTCATCTTTATCACTACTATCATCACTAGAACAAGAAGAAATAATAGCTAATAATGGTAAAAAGAAGAAATATTTTAATTTAATTTTCATTTTCAGAATTTTTAAAACCGCATAGAGAAAAACCCTCTATGCGGTATTTTTTATTATTCAGTTACATCAATATGTGTATCGTACTTTTTGGTGTTACCGTCTTCATCTTCAACAGTAAAAACCATATGATACTCGCCAGCAGGTGCAGTAGCAGGCACGTCTATATGCTCATGAAATTCAGCTTCAGTTTTTTCATGGTATTTTTCTAAGTATTCTTTTTCAAAATCCCATTCTTCTTCACCGTCTTTAAGAGTAAGACCGTGAGCGTGTATATCTACAGTAATATTATGTATGCCGTTTACAGCATTAATCATAAATTCTGCATGAAAATCCTTTCCTCTAGCAACGCTTGCATCTAAAGATATATCACTTAAAGCAATAGGATCTTTAATATCTATGTGACCTTCTACTTCAGTACTATTACCTTCTTCATCTGTAACAACCAATTCTATGTGGTACTCACCAGCAGGTACATTAGATGGTACATCTATGTGCTCATGAAATGTAGGATTAATTACTTGGTAGTTTGCACCAGTATATACTTTTTCAAAATCCCATTCTTCTTCACCTTCACCAACTTCTAAGTCGTGCGCATGAATGCTAATAGCAATGCTTTTTACAGTAGCTTCTGCATTAATTTTTGCTTCTAAATGAATGTCAGAACCTCTATAAACGTACTGTTCTGTAGAATGGTCACCACCTTCGCCATACTCAAAATCTGTAATTAAAGGAGCATTTAAAGCATTAGAATCATCATCACTACTACATGATTGTAAAAAGAGTCCTAGAAAAGCAACGATTGCTAAAAATTTAAAATTTGCCTTTTTAATGTTTGTTTTCATTTTTTTTAATTTTAATTGTTGTTTGTATTTATTTAAATGGAATTGTTAATGACACCGAAATATTTCTACCAGCTTCAGGAACATCTATCAGCCTATAAAAACTAGTGTGATTGTAATATTTGGTATTGAATACGTTATTTAATTTTAATCTTAAATCTACTGGAGCACTGTTTTTAAAAATGTTCATTTTTGATGTAAACGACATATGCAGCACATTGTAACCGTCTGTAGTCTGCTCTGGAGGTACAATTTCTTCTTGTGCTGCAGTAATTATATAATCTGCAGAGATTAGAGGTCTTTTAAAAAATGAAAAATCTTTAAATTGATAAGAGGCAGAAAATAGACCAGATAATGGAGGTGAAAAAGGGAGTGTAAAATCTTTTTTTAACCCACTAGTTTGCCTAGAGTACACATATTCTGCAGATGCGCTTAGTGTTACATTTTTTATAACTGTTGTACTTGCATTAAATTCTCCGCCAAACCTAAAAACTTTGCTTTGTGTGTATTCGTAAATTTGTAATGTTTCAAAATAATTTGAGGTTGGATTTAAGTATATGTAGTTATCAAATAAATTAATAAAAGGGCTAATGCCTAAACTAAATTGTTTTTTAGTGTGATTTATATCTAAGTCTAGTTGATAAGCTACCTCTGGTTTTAAATCTAAATTTCCTTTCTCAAACCTATACATATGATAATTAACACCGTCTGATGCCAACTCGTTAGCTAGTGGCATCCTAAAGCTTTTACCAAGATTTATTTTGTAAGTTGTATTGTTGTTAATGTAGCTAAGACCAACAGAAGCACTTAAGTTATTAAAGTTTAAACTTTTGTTTTTAGAGCGTTGTAAATATTCTTGGGAGGTAGAGCCATCATTGTTTTTTACAGTAGAAGGAAACCAATCATAATACGCTTTAGTGTCTATAATACCATAGTCATAACGTGCACCAGCTAGTAGGTGTAAATTAGAGTTAATTTTAAACTGATCATAACCAAAAGCACCAACAGTAAAACGATTATATTCAGGAATTAAAAATCCCCAACCATCAATAGTGTTGTTTTGCAGTTCCATATTTACACCCATTACCATATGGTGTTTGTTATGAATGTTAAATGCATCTCTGGCATTTAAAGTGTAGGTATTTTTAGTAAAAACACGTTCTTTAGTATTTGGTGGTTTAGGCATATACCCATGCGGAATAGGTTCTGAGTGTTCTTCTCTTTTGTTGTTCTGAAAACCTAAATCAAAATGTAAAATATGTTCACCTGTGTTTACAGTAGTGTTATTGCTAACCCTAAAATGATTTACTTTGTGGTAGGGTAAATCTATATCTCTGTTAGAGGTATCATAATCTATTTTAGATGTTCTAACCTCTAAACCATGTGCATTTGCAAAAAATCCGTTTTTAGCATTTACATTGCTAAATAGTGTTTCTGTTTTTATATTATCTGCAACGTAACCAATACTAACGCTTGCGTTAGCTTCTCTACCAGCAGTGTTTCTTAAATTACTATTATGAAGCTCAAAAATGTAATTTTCATAATTAATTTTAGATGTAGGTACTTTATAGTCACCATAATCTCTATATGTTAATCTTGTACGATAAAACCATTTTTCTTTTCTAGATGTTAAGCCTACAGATACACCAAGTAAGTCGTTATTACTTTCTCCAAGAATATTTAGCTCGCCATTAAAAGAGTTTTGTAATGGTATTTTATTTGGTTGAATATTAACAACGCCTGCAATAGCATCTGACCCAAAAAGTAATGAAGCCGGACCTTTTATAATTTGTATGTTTTCAATTCCTTGTTGGTCTATTTCAAGTCCGTGATCGTTACCCCATTGTTGCGCCTCGTGTTTAATACCGTTTTGCACCACAGCAACTCTATTAAAACCAAGCCCTCTTATAACAGGTTTACTTTGTCCAGACCCAATATTTATAGTACTAACACCGGGTATTTTGCTTAAAGTCTGCATAAGACTGTTTTCTCTGTTTTTATCTAGAAATTCTTTGCTAACTGTATGTGTAACTATTGGAGATTCTTTTGCTTTTCTACGTTTAGTTTTTCCTGTAACTGCTACTTCATTTAAAACGGTAGAAGACTCTTTTAAAAGTACTTTAATGTGTTTGTTAGCATTATTTTTTAAATTAATAGAAACAGTTTCTGAAGCATAACCTACGTGAGATATAGTAATAGAACTAGTTTGTTTTTTGTTGTTATTGATAATAAACTCTCCTGTAGAAGAAGAAACGGCGAACAAATTATTACCCGTAATATTAGCACCCTCTATAGGTTTTAAAGTATTGGCATCTAGCACAGATCCTTTTATTTTAAAAGAATTTTGCGCTGTTGCAGTAGAGCATATACTAATAAATAAGCATATACTCAGCATTTTATAAAGCATAATTAGCTGTTATGTATTGTTATAATGGTATTTAACTAATAAATATGTCTATAGCTTAATGTGTAGTTTAGCATTCATAAGGTTAGCGTTGTAACAAAGCAAACTAGCTCAATTACAAAATAATCACACAACTATAAAAGACAATTAGCAGTAAGGCGGAGGAGGTCTACAAAATAACTGAGCACTACTATCTGGGTTAGAAAAGTAAACATTGTAACCTTTAGTAATTTTTTGTGCTAAAATAGGTTTTAGCTTACAAACTTCTATAAAAGTAAAGTTTACAGAAAGTATGGGAGTATTGTTTTGTACAGTTATAAAGTCGCAAATAGCACAGTCTGTATGCTCATCATGATTTTCTAAGTGAGTTATAGAGTGTAGTCCTGCTATTTTCATTGTAAAGAAAAGGGCAAGTAACAAATATGTAATGCTATTTTTAAACTGATGTAATTTCATAAATTACTACAAACAATACTTTTATATTACAATTATGTTGCGTTAACTGAGTGCAAATATATTATTATTTTATTTTAATGCAACTAAAGCGCAATAATAAAAAATTTAAAAAAATATAGAGGAAAAACTAATTAGCATATTTCTAATATATTAAGTGTTTATAGTACTTTTTGAAGAATAGATATAAAAGTATTATTGAGTGTAATAATGTGTTTTTTGATCAGTTTTACGGTTAAAAATCACTAATAAACCAAAAGTTATATAAAAACACTATAAAACCGTATTTTTGCACGCTATGGAAGAATGGTATCATTACCTACTATTAATTGTAGTTGGTTTTGCAGTAGGATTTATTAATACAGTTGCAGGTGGAGGATCCTTAATTTCATTGGCAGTATTAATATTTTTTGGTGTGCCACCTAGTATAGCAAATGGTACCAATAGGGTTGCAGTAGCTATACAGTCTGTCTTAGGTGTTGCAGGTTTTAAAAGTAAAGGTGTAAGTACTTTTCCGTTTAATATTTACTTAGGTATATCTGCAATGTTGGGTTCTATAGTTGGCGCAAATATAGCTGTAGAGGTAAGCGGTGAAACTTTTAATAGAATTTTAGCTGTAGTAATGATGGTTGTATTACTCATCATTATTTTTAAACCAAAATTAAAAACTGAAGATATACACGAGCGTATTACAGGTAAATACTTGTGGATTGGAGTAATAGCCTTTTTCTTTTTTGGTATTTATGGCGGCTTTATTAATGCAGGTTTAGGTTTTATAGTTATTCTGTTTTTACATTATGCCAGCCATATGACATTAGTACGTGCAAACGCAACAAAAGTAGCGGTAGTTTTAATCTATACTTTAGCGGCGCTTGCGGTTTTTATATATTATGATAAAATAATTTGGGAAATAGGTCTTGTTTTGGCAATAGGTAATGGTTCTGGTGCTTGGGTAGCAAGTAGAGTTTCTGTAGCTAGGGGAGACGGATTTATAAAAAAGTTTTTAATGCTAATGATTGTTGTTATGGCTGTTAAACTTTGGTTTTTTTAATACAATTGATGAAAAATGGAGATTATTAAAAAGTTAGAATGGCGTTACGCTGTTAAAAAGTTTAATGAAGATATTGTACTATCAGATGCAAAAATAGAAGCAATAAAAGAAGCTTTTAACTTAACAGCTACATCATATGGTTTACAACCTATAAAAATGGTTGTTGTTAAAAACAAAGCGTTACAGCAGCAGTTGGCAGCAAGTTCATACAAGCAACAGCAAGTATCGCAGGCGTCCCACGTATTGGTTTTATGTAGAGAAACTGAAATAAGCTCTGCTTATATAGCTAATTATTTTAAGCGAGTACAACAAGTAAGAGGTACAAGTTCAGAAATTTTAGACCCTTTTAAAGAACAACTAACAGCTAGTTTTGGTAAAAAAAACGAACAAGAAGTTGCTCAGTGGGCAATTAATCAGGCGTATCTTGTATTAGGGAATTTATTAACCGTTTGTGCCGCTGTAGAAGTAGATGCTTGTCCAATGGAAGGTTTTGTGCCGGCAGAATATGATACGCTCTTAGGCTTAGACAAATTAAAGTTAGCTTCTGTTTTAGTTATGCCAATAGGTGTAAGAGCAGATGACGATGTGTTTTCTACTTTTAAAAAAGTACGTAAAGAGACCGTAGAAAGTGTTATAGAAATAGCCTAAAATTACTAACTTTACAGTTCTATTGAAGCTATTTTATAATAGCGTTGTTAAGATTAAAAAATAAGAAAAATATACAATATGCCAGGATTTGAATTTTTTGGAGATAAGGAAAGAGCAGAAGTACAAAAGGTACTAGACTCAGGTGTTTTAATGCGTTATGGTTTTGACGGTATGCGTGGCGACCAATGGAAGGCATTAGAGCTAGAGGAAGCCTTAACTAAAAGAATGGAAGTAGGTTATGCACAATTGGTAAGTAGTGGTACTGCAGCTTTAACAGTTGCATTGGCTAGTGCAGGTATTGGTGCAGGAGACGAAGTAATTATGCCAACATTTACTTTTGTTGCTAGTTTTGAGTCTATTTTAGCATTAGGAGCTGTTCCTATTTTAGTTGATGTAGATAATACGTTAACCTTAGATCCAGAAGCGGTAGAAAAAGCAATTACACCAAAGACAAAGGTAGTTATGCCTGTGCATATGTGTGGTTCTATGGCTAATTTAAGTGCTTTAAAAGCTATTTGTGACAAGCATAATTTATTGTTATTAGAAGATGCTTGCCAAGCAATTGGTGGTACTTATGAAGGCAAACCTTTAGGTAGTTACGGAGATTTGGGATGTTTTTCTTTTGATTATGTAAAAACAATAACTTGTGGTGAAGGTGGTGCTGTAATTACTAACAATGAGCAGTATTATAAAAATGCAGACCATTATTCAGATCATGGTCATGATCACATAGGTAAAGATAGGGGAGCAGAAGATCACCCATTTTTAGGATACAACTACAGAATTTCAGAATTACACGCAGCAGTAGGTGTAGCTCAGGTACAAAGATTAGATGAATTTATAGCAATACAGAAAAAAACGTATACTATTTTACGTAATGCATTGTCTACAATACCAGAGGTAACTTTTAGAGCTGTACCTGAAGGAGGAGAAGAAAATTACTCTTTCTTATCTATATTTTTACCAACAGAAGAATTAACTAAAAAAGCTCATAAAGCTTTAGGTGAAAATAGTGTTGATGCTTGTTTTTACTGGTATGCAAATAATTGGCATTACTATAAAAAATGGGCTCACTTAACTAATTTAACATCTTTAGGTAAGCTACCTAATGAGGTTAAAGAGCAACTGCCAGATTATAGCAAGTCAGACTTTTCTAAATCTGACCAATGGATTAGTAGAACAATTTCTTGTCTAGTTAAATTAGGATGGACTGATGAGGAAGTAGAGCAGAGAGCTGCTAATATGGTTAAAGCAATAAAATCTGTATTATAATTTAATATAGATTATTAAAAATAGAAAACTCCCTTAAAACTAAGTTTTAAGGGAGTTTTTATTTGTTGTAGTTAAGTTAATTAGTACTTAACGTAATCTATAATTTCTAAACCATAACCAACAATACCCACACGCCTAGATTGCGTAGTATTTGTTAGTAGTTTTACTTTACTAATATTTAAATCGTGTAATATTTGTGCGCCAACACCAAAATCTCTACTATCCATATCTACTTTAGGTGCTTTAACTAAACCGTTACCTTGTAGTTTTTTAAGTTGAGATAATCTATTTAATAAATTAAGAGATTGAGATTCTTGGTTAATAAAAACCATAGCTCCTTTGCCTTCTTTATTAATAGCAGCAAACATATCCTCTAATTTCTGATCAGGATTATTGGTAAGCGTACCTAAAATATCATTATTTACTAAGGTAGAGTTTATACGCGTAAGTATTTGTTCATCCTTATTCCAGCTACCTTTTGTAAGAGCAATATGTATTTGGTCATTAGTTGTTTGTTGGTAGGCGTGTAGTCTAAATTCACCAAAACGAGTTTCAATTGTAAATTGTTCTTTCTTTTCAATAAGACTATCGTGCTCCATTCTATAGGCGATAAGAGCTTCAATAGAAACAACTTTTAAGTCAAACTTTTTGGCAACATCTATTAATTGTGGCAAACGAGCCATAGAGCCATCTTCGTTCATTATTTCAACAATAACACCAGCTGGCTTAAATCCTGCTAAACGAGCAAAATCTATTGCAGCCTCGGTATGTCCTGTTCTACGTAAAACACCACCTTCTTTAGCAATTAAAGGAAAAATATGTCCAGGTCTTGCTAAATCTTGAGGTTTTATATCGTTCTCTGTAAATGCTTTTACAGTTGCAGCTCTGTCTCCTGCAGAAATTCCTGTAGTAACGCCTCTACCTTTTAAATCTACAGATACTGTAAAAGCAGTTTCCATAGGGTCTGTATTATTGGTTACCATTACGTGTAAACCTAATTCTTTACAACGACCTTCTGTTAAAGGAGCACAAATTAAACCACGACCGTGAGTAGCCATAAAGTTTATCATCTCTGGAGTAACAGCTTCTGCAGCAGCTACAAAATCACCTTCATTTTCTCTATCTTCATCATCAACAACAATAATAACTTTTCCTTTACGGATGTCTTCTATTGCTTCTTCAATTGTATTTAACTGTATTTTATTTTCCATTAGTTTTAGTCTTGGAATTTTTAATAAACTGTTTTTTTATCAAGTAAATAATATCGCCAAAAGAAATTAGGCCCTTATCATTTGTTGCTCTTATAGTTAAAAATACACCTAGAGGTAGCATTACTAAAGTAGGGATCCAAGCAGCTAGTGCTGGTGGTATTTTACCAACTTTAGCTGAGTTACCAACAAATACTCCTAAAAAGTAGTATGCCAAGAAAAGTACAATAGCAATTACCATAGGTAATCCCATACCACCTTTTCTAATAATAGCGCCTAACGGTGCACCAACAAAAAATAAAATGATACAAGAAAAAGCCAATGCATATTTACTATGTAGGGCTAATATATGTATGTTGTAACGTTGGTATTTTATAACTAATTCTTTTTTTCTGGCAGTAACAGAGCTTAATACATTGGTTGTAGAACTGTGTGCTGAGTTATATAATTGCATTTGCATAGGCTCTTCATACAACGCTGCAATATCTCCAGTATAAACAATGGTATCTTTATTAGTCTTTTCGGCTTTTTTGTCTTTTACTACAGCGGCAACTTCTTCTTTAGAAGCCTCGTCTAGCATAGGTTTTGGCTTTTTAAATCCAAAATCTGCTTTAAAAGCACCAGATCTACTAATTATATTTTTAGAAAAAGCTTTTATAGTTTTTATGTTATCTTCTCTAATAGAATCTATATCTACAATAAGTCTAGATACCTTTTTCATTTTTTCGGTATCTACATTACGATCCTCTTCTAAATCCTGATTATCCATAGAAAGTACAATATTTATAATGTACTCGTTAAACTTAGCTTTAGCAAACGGAACTTTTTGCTTGGTTTTACTATTTTTAGACTGCACATCTTCATAATAGTTACCGTCTTTTAGTATAAGTTTTACAATATCAGAATCTTCACTACTAACTAATTCACCTTTTTTAGCTTTTATAACTACATTGCTAATATTGTTTCTAGTTTTTTTGTGAATGATAATATTATCTAAAAAACGATCGTTTTCTCCAGACTTTTTATCAACCTTGATGTTCATCCCTTCAAAATCACTAAAAATACCTTCAGCAATAATGGCGGCAGGTTTTACGTTACCAATGTTTCGTTTTAGGTTATAAATTTTATGAGCAGCAGCAGGGGCAACGTTGTTTGCAAAGAAAAAAGCAACAGTACCTAAAAGCAAAACAAATACCACAATGGTACGCATTGCACGCTGCAAAGAAATACCCGAGGCTTTCATTGCGGCAAACTCATAATTCTCTGCTAAAGTACCAAAGGTTAAAATAGAAGAAAGCACCACCGTTAAAGGCAATACTTTATCTACTAAACTTGGCATAAAGTAAAAAATAAACTTACCAATAATAAGTAAGTCTAATCCTTTACCAGCTAAGTCTCCTATATACAACCAGATCGTTTGGAATATGAAGATTAACATCAATATTGCAAACGAACTGAAAAAGTTGAAAAGAAACTTTGTTAGAATGTAACGATCTAATAATTTCAATGGCTTAATTTCTTATGATATAGTACCCGTCATCCTCGTACTTTTTAAGGTCAAAAGTAAATAAGCTTTTTGATAAAGTTTGATTTGTTTTAAAAGAATTAACAGTAATTGTGGTTTTTGTACCATTATCACCAGTTTCTATAAGGTTGTAGATGTGTTTTGTTTCTACATCTATACCCAAAAGCCTAGATTTTATCTCAGAATTAGAGTCTATCGGAATTAATTTAATGTATTGTATTTTTCTTCCGTTTACAGTTTGTAATTTATCCCAAGCATAATTATGTCCAGATTTGTAAAATGTAAGCATTTTAGAAGGTGTCATTGCATTGTCATCATTAGACTTATCTTCAATAGTCACTTCTTCGTTATCTGGTACAACAGTATAGACTTTTTTACCATCAAACAATTGCATAGAACCAAGGTAGTTAAACAAGTATTTTTCACCTTGTAAAGTAACGTCTCCTCTTGTTTCTCTGTTTATATTGGCTTCACTATTGTTAAGTGAGTGTTTAAAGTCCACAAAAATATTATCATAGCTAGTTACTTTATTATAAACTTTATCTAATAAAGCTTTTGCTTTCTCGGAATTTTGCGCAAAAGATACATTTGCTATTAATATGAATACTAAAACTCCTAATTTTCTCATTTTATATGATTTATTAATTGTTATTTTTTTTCGTTTTCTAATAATTGATCTAGAGCCATCATATCTGGTACCAAAACCTGTCTTGCTTTACTACCTTCAAATTGACCAACAATGCCTGCAGCCTCTAACTGATCTATAATTCTACCTGCTCTGTTGTACCCTAATTTTAATTTTCGTTGTATTAAAGAAGCAGATCCTTGCTGTGCAATTACTATAACTTCTGCAGCTTCTCTAAATAATTTATCGCGATCTGCTATATCATTAGCAATACTTGTGCCAGACTCATCTGGACCAACATATTCTGGCAGTAAAAGAGCTTCTGCGTACGCTCTTTGTGAGCCTATGTAACCTGTAATTTTTTCTACTTCTGGCGTATCTACAAAGGCACATTGTACACGAATTACATCGTTACCCTGTGTATAAAGCATATCTCCACGACCAATTAATTGGTCAGCTCCTTGTGCATCTAGTATAGTTCTAGAATCTATTTTAGAAGTTACTCTAAATGCTATACGTGCTGGGAAATTTGCTTTTATAATACCTGTAATTACATTTACAGACGGTCTTTGTGTTGCTATAATTAAGTGAATACCAATGGCTCTGGCCAATTGCGCTAAACGAGCAATAGGAGTTTCTACTTCTTTACCAGCTGTCATAATTAAATCTGCAAATTCATCTATTACCAATACAATGTATGGTAAAAACATATGACCGTCATTTGGGTTTAGTTTACGAGCTTTAAATTTAACATTGTATTCTTTTAGGTTACGTACCATTGCAGCCTTTAGCAACTCGTACCTGTTATCCATTTCTATACAAAGAGAATTTAAAGTGTTTATAACTTTTGCATTATCTGTAATAATGGCATCTTCAGAATCTGGCAGTTTGGCTAAAAAGTGACGTTCTATTTTATTAAATAGCGTTAATTCTACTTTTTTAGGATCTACCAATACAAATTTTACCTCTGCTGGGTGTTTTTTGTATAGGAGTGATGTTAATACAGCATTTAAACCAACAGACTTACCTTGCCCAGTAGCACCGGCCATAAGTAGGTGTGGCATTTTAGCTAAATCTACTACAAGTGTTTCATTACTAATTGTTTTACCAAAAGCAATTGGTAGCTCCATTTCTGCCTTTTGAAATTTAGTACTTGCTATTACAGAACGCATAGATACTATAGAAGGGTTTTTGTTAGGAACCTCTATACCAATAGTTCCTTTACCAGGTATTGGAGCTATAATACGTATGCCAAGTGCAGCTAAAGAAAGTGCAATATCATCTTCTAAATTTTTAATTTTTGAAATACGCACACCAGCATCTGGTACAATTTCATACAATGTAACTGTAGGTCCAATAGTGGCTTTAATTTGTGCAATTCCTATTTTGTAGTTTTTTAAAGTTTCTACAATTTTGTTTTTATTTTCTTCTAGCTCTTCTTGGTTAATTGTTATTCCGCCACCTGCACCGTGTTGGTCTAATAGCTCTATGTGTGGAAACTTGTAGTTCGCAAGTTCTAAAGTAGGATCAAATTCACCAAAATCATCAACTAGTTTGTCTGCTAGGTTGTCAATCTCTTCTTTTTCTTCAGTAATTTTTTCTACCTCTATATTTAAGCTTTCCTCTACATTTTCTTCATCTTCGGCTACAGTAACCTCAAAACTATTATCCTCTACAGGTTTTTCCTTTTCTATAGGAGGAATTTTTTCTTTGTGAGTATAAGTATCTACAACTACAGGAGTTTCCTCTACAATAACCTCTTCAGTTTGCTTTTCTTTTTTTGTTGAAGTAGAAGACTCATCATCAACATTGTTTAACTCATCAGTTAAAGCAGTTTTTTTCTGTTTAAAATACTGTAAAGCACTTTCTGGTGTAAACTTAAATAGTCGGACTAAAATAAATATCAAACCAAAAATTAGAAGTAGTAAAACACCAATTTTACCGGTATAGTCTTGTAAAAAATCGTTCATTTCAAAACCAACTAAACCACCTAGTAAAGGCCATTTAGCGGCAAAGAAACCTAGTGCTACAGATAACCATAGTACAAATATTAACCCCCAAATCCATTTTTTTACAAGTCCGTTTTTAGGTAAACTAAAAAATAAAGTTAAACCAGATAAAAATAATAGAACAGGGAAAATAAATGAAGCAACTCCAAATCCTTTATATAAAAATAAATGACCTATGCTTGCGCCAAATTTGTTTAGTAAGTTTTTAGCTTGTTCGTTTCTATTAGCAAATTCAGACAATAAACTTTGATCGTCTTGCCACGTAAAATAGAAAGATGTAAAAGAGAAAAACAAAGCAATAGCAAAAAGCATTATAACACTACCTAACAATATTTTATTTTGTTTAGATAAGCCAATACTGCGTTTCTGCTTAGGAGTAGCTGCTTTCTTTTTAGTAGTCTTTTTTGCCATTAAATATGTATACCTTAATATATGTAACTTAAATTTGGTTACAAGTTAAAAATTTTTGGAATGTAAATAATACATCCTATAATAGATGCTGCTATAGAAACTATCATAACAGCACCTGCAGCTACGTCTTTTATAAAGCCAATTTTTGCATCAAACTCTGGTTGTATGTAGTCTGCTATTTTTTCTATAGCAGTATTAACACCTTCTATGCCCATAACTAAACCAATGGCAAATATCTGTAATATCCATTCTGTATTAGATATATTATAATAAAAACCAAAAATGGTAATTAAAATACATATAAAGAACTGAACCTTTATACTAGCTTCAGTCTTTAAAAGTAAAAAAGCACCCTTTAAAGCGTAACCAACACTACGAATTCTGTTTAATACAAAATTTTCTTTTGGCATACTTATAGAGCTTCTAAAGCTGACTTATAATTTGGTTCTTCAGTTGTTTCTGCTACTTGTTCTGTGTAAACAACGTTTCCTTCTTCATTTAAAACAACAATAGGTCTAGACAATAAGGCTTCTAATGGCCCATCTGCAAAAGATAAATTATAAGCTTTACCAAAGTTACCGTCTTTAAAATCTGATAACATTTCTACATTATCTAAACCTTCTGCACCACAAAAACGTGCTTGTGCAAATGGTAAATCTTTAGAAATACATAAAACAACAGTGTTTTCTAATGTAGATGCTTCTTTATTAAATTGTCTAACAGACTGTGCGCATGTGCCAGTGTCTACACTTGGGAATATATTTAATACTACTTTTTTACCCTTGTAATTTTCTAAGGTAGCAGTAGATAAATCGTTTTTAGTTAATTTAAATTCTGGAGCTGTAGCACCAACTTCTGGTAAATTACCTAATGTATTTATTTTATTTCCTTTTAACGTTACTGTAGCCATAATGTGCGTGTTTTAATTTTGGTGTGAAATTAAAAAATATATGAGTGATATGTAACTATTTTAATAAAAAAGAATATTGCATGGATTGAGTGTATTTTAATAGCGTAAATTTATTGATTTTACTTTTAGTATAAGGTTAACTTATTCTTTGATAAAATCTATCAATTTCTTAACTTATATCCGAAAAGATTTTTAGCTAATTTTATCTCAATAAAAATATAGACTGTTATGGAAAATAAAAAACTTACCACATCTGCAGGAGCTCCAGTATCTAACAATCAGCGTTCACAAACGGCTGGTGATAGAGGGCCTGTTTTAATGCAAGATTACAAGCTGTTAGAAAAGTTAGCACACCAAAATAGAGAGCGTATACCAGAACGTGTAGTACACGCAAAAGGTTGGGGGGCAATGGGTACTTTTACGGTAACCCACGATATAAGTAAATATACAAGAGCAAAAATATTTTCATCTGTAGGTAAAAAAACACCTGTTTTATCTCGTTTTTCTACAGTAGCAGGTGAAATGGGAGCTGCAGATACAGAAAGAGATGTGCGTGGTTTTTCTGTTAAGTTTTATACAGAAGAAGGTAATTGGGATATGGTAGGTAACAATACTCCAGTTTTCTTTTTAAGAGATGGTTATAAATTTCCAGATTTTATACATACACAAAAAAGGCATCCTAAAACAAATTTACGCTCACCAGAAGCAATGTGGGATTATTGGTCTTTGTCTCCAGAGAGTTTGCACCAAGTAACTATTTTAATGTCTGATAGAGGTATACCTGTTACTCCAATGCATATGAATGGTTACGGGTCACATACCTATAGTTTTTGGAATAATGACGGAGAACGTTTTTGGGTAAAATTTCACTTTAAAACACAA
This sequence comes from Cellulophaga sp., assembly GCF_039943695.1. Lineage (NCBI taxonomy): Bacteria > Pseudomonadati > Bacteroidota > Flavobacteriia > Flavobacteriales > Flavobacteriaceae > Cellulophaga > Cellulophaga sp. The sequence continues at coordinate 34,791 of NZ_JBDVAA010000182.1, forward strand.
CAAGGTCACAAACATTACACCAATGAAGAGTCGGCTAAAATAATAGGAGAAACTAGAGAAAAATACCAAGAAGAACTTTTTGGAGCTATTGAAAAAGGTGATTTTCCTAAGTGGACATTAAAAATACAGGTAATGCCAGAGGCAGATGCTGAAAAAACACCATACAATCCGTTTGATTTAACTAAGGTTTGGCCACATGCAGATTACCCGTTAATTGAGGTAGGAGAGTTGGAGCTAAATAAAAACCCAGAAAATTACTGGCAGTATATTGAAAATGCGGCTTACTCACCATCTAACATAGTACCAGGAATAGGTTTTTCTCCAGATAAAGTGTTACAAGCTCGTATATTTTCTTACGCAGATGCTCATAGGTATAGATTAGGTACGCAATATGAAGCTTTACCGG